>JAJZXP010000305.1 GCA_021806345.1 Thermoplasmata archaeon
GAAGCCTCCTTGAGACCGGAATAATAAATATTGCGGGGGCTCCAGTGAAACCTGAGATGCAGGTAGAGTTCTTTGACCTCTCCGCACACGCAGGGCATGATGACCTTGTGAAATTTGTTAAGGAAGTGGACCCAAGTAGAGTAATACTCTGCCATGGTGAGGACAGGCCAAAGCTCCAGGAGGCGCTTGACGGTTATGACGTCATCCTTCCAATGAATGGCCATGAATTTGAACTGAAGGAGTAATCCTCTCAAGTAATATTTTCTGGTAATTGTTCATCTCAAGGGCATATATTCTAATGAAATATAGCGTAAGCAATTTCTATGTTTGAATACTATAGCAAAATTTTAAGCAAGTTAAAAGCCAGGAAATGAAAAGCAATGAACACAATCGTTAAGAAATAATTACTTATCAAATAGTCTAAAATTTCATGGGTCGTCAATAAACTTGTGCACTATTTAAATATTTGAAAATCTGTTGGGGCTTGTTATGATCCATACTGGCTCTAGATTATTTCTCTGGTATAGCTGCCGTGGTATGTAGGTTTTCAGCTATTATATTTAAAGGCTGATTGAAGTGAAATGGGTTGATTGGAGCAACCATCTCATGAACTGGCTCTAATCCTCAAACTAATCTACACGCACTTTCATAATGATTAGTTATGTTCTTTAATACTGTAAGAGTTAAAAATACGCAAGTTCGTATTAAATAGAACTGCCTATAGGTGGATAAAAAGGAATAGTTCGTCTAGTAGTAAAATGGTCCCTGAATAGGGTCATTGTTCACAACATTCATTCCTATAAAAAAATTTTTATATTATATATACATCTTTATCACATGTGTGAACACATCTCTGGATGTGTTCAGCCGAGAATCCCTCGGTTAGGCTTGGATCTTGATAAAAAGATCGACGCCTTAACGGAAGGTTTTTTTGCTGTACCTATCCAGAAAAATGGAAAAAGGCTAGTAGGAGTAATTGGGTTGGGCTCTGTAGGGCGTGCACTCAGTTCAGTAATGGGATACTTCCACAATGTCATTGGATATGACATTCTAGGAGAGCACGATTGGAATCCCATACTGAGTTGTGAAGCAGTGTTTATTTGTGTGCAGACCCCTGAAGGGAGCGATGGGAGATTGGATTGCAGCCACGTGCATGCAGTACTTGAAAGATTAAAAAAAGACAGGTATGAGGGTACTGTTGTAATAAAGAGCACTTTAAGGGTAGGATTCATGAATACAGCTACAATCAAATACCCTGATCTGAAGTTGGTTTATTCCCCTGAGTTCATGAGCGAAAAAAATGCTTTCTTATGGACAGCCAACCCAGATAGGATCGTAATTTCTGGCCAGGAAGAACTGATGGACCATGTCCAAAAGCTGTACTATTGGGTTGAAAACGCCAAGATAATCAGGACAGATTTTAAAAGCGCAGAGATTGGAAAACTAGCACACAATGCATTAATTGCCCTCAAAGTGACTTTTACTAACACTATGGAACAAATTTCCAAGTCCTACGGAGCAAGCGCAGATGACGTCATGAAGATCGTGTACACTGATAGAAGAGTTGCCAATAGTGCCCACTTTTTGCCTTACAAAGGCCCATACGGTGGAAAATGTGTTCCGAAGGACACCTCTGAACTTATAAACGCGTTTGCAGAAATGACACAACTTCTCAGGGTTGCGGATGACATTAACAACAGTCTAACCTTGTCAAAGGAAGCAATGAACCAAGAGCTTGAATCGGAGTGAAAACTTTGAACAACTTTCAAATTTTTCGAAATGAGAGAATAGCAGTAATAATTAGCACAACTAGGAAACGTTCACTATTGGATGTGGCAATCCCATCAGTACTTAACCAAAGCAGACCTCCTGATTATGTCTACATTGTCGCTGACTCATATGATCATCTGCCTTCTGAAGAAATCAAAGCTCAGAATACCGGGAATTTGATTATAAAATTTATTCTAAATCAAAGAGAAATGAACCTTTCTGGGGCAATGAATTCCGTTTTTATGGCAATGCTTGACGATGGCTGTGATCCTGAAAACACTTTTATTGCAATTCTCGATGATGATGATTCTTGGGAAAGAGATTATCTAGAATCTTGCTACAATATGGCTTCCAAAAGTGATTTAGACTGGGTAGTTTCCGGCATAATAAGACATGAGAGCAATTTTGACTCAGGGAAACTTCTTACAATACCAGAGATTGTTGACGAAAAGTCTCTTTTGAGGGGCAACCCACATATTCAGGGTTCAAATTTTTTTATAAGGTTTTCAAAGGTTCTACTAGCAGGGGGATACGACGAAAACCTTCCAAGCACAACTGACAGAGATCTAGCTTTAAGGCTCATTGCGCTGGGCAATGTAAAAATTGGAATATTAAAGCACCATCTTGTGCATCATAATGCGTATGGAGAAGGGAGGCTCTCCGATAAGGGGTCCGATAAAAAATTTCTAGGCCTTAAAAGATTCTATTACAAATATAGGCATTTCATGGATGCAGAAGACCAGACTTCCTTCTTGGAACGCACAAAAACACTTTTTGGATGCGATCTTGAACTTCATCAGGAAGATGTCAATGAAGTGAGGGTTGTAAGTGGAATTTCGAAAGGTTTTAGCCACAACATAGAGATAGTGATTGGCGTAATCCTCTCCGAGGTACGCTATTTAGATAACCTGATCAAAGATGCTGTTAAGCTAACAAAGGCTACAGGATGCGTGGCTTCCCTTGTTGTTCTCAATAATTCAGGAAAGCCCTTAAATCAAGAGAGTGGAATATCTGATGAATTAGCGAAGTCAGGAACCAACCTTACAGTCGTGGAAATGGATAAGGCAGAACAGTCTGCAGACAAGGGTGACCTTGGGCTTTTTTATCGTGATAAGAGGAACAGAAAGGGCATTGCCTTTGGAAGAACTGCACTTCACAGGTTTGTTTATCTGGAATCACTCAAATATTCTGATCCAGTGGTTTGGATAATAGATGATGATGTATCTATAGGGGACTTTTATTGGGGCACATTAGACAACAAAATTAGTGAACATGAGCTCATGTGGCATATTGCAAGGTGGAAAGAGTCTGGTGTTGGCATCGTGGTAGGGAAAGTCGGCGGTGACCCACCAACTCCAATAATGTCCACATCGCGGACTCAGTTGCTGGATCTTTATTATAACTTAAGAGCTATTTTGGAAACAACCAGAAATGGTTCCAGAATTGAATTGCCTTGTAATATTTACAATGCAACAAAATCCTTGCAAGCATATTTTTATGATTTTCCTGATAAGTCATTTAGGCACTTGGAAACTCCAATTTGGGACAGGCCTCATGCAAACGATTTAAAATTTTTCTGTAGAGATGCCAAAAATATATTGAGAAATGGCATTTTCAGACAAGCATCTTATCCCCCAAACGGTGATAATTATGGCGAGCTTCGTTTTGGCCCGGAAACTGAAGAATTTGGCCCAGTAAGAGGTGGGAATACAATAATCCTTGATATTGACTGCCTTAGGGATTTCACAAACTCATCACCTAGAAGTGGAGATATTTCCTACAGGAGAGGGGATACGCTCTGGGTAATCATGAACAAAAGGCTTGGCCCTAGGAGACCAATTAGACATTCAAGGGATGTTCTCTCCTCCCCTTTTATGCTGATTCAGAACCGCCTTAAATATGAATCACCTTTAGAAATGAGGACTAAACTTGTTGCGGATGCACTTGGATCAGCTTTTGTACGATCCATAGACATGTTACTCCTCCAGAAAAACCTAAAAAATAAGATTAGGGAGGATTTCTATGGCCCATTAAATTGGACAGATTCAGAAATTAAGGAACTCGTTGGCAGTGTCGAAAGGGAGATTCATAAGCGAAAATTGCAGATGTCACTGAATTTTTGGAGAATCAGGGGCCTTATCCAATCCACAAGATCTGTTTTGGAGCATTTTACTAACTTTATTTCAAACAATGTGCCAAATTATTTAGAAGATTTAGAAGAAATAAGTGAGTTATGCATTAGAATGGACAGCCTGTTTTCCGAAGAAGAACTCAACAAAATTCTGAAGGATCTAACATACTTTAGCAAGGGAGATCTTCTTGAATTTATTCACAGCTTGGGAGAATCATGCAGGCAATTTAGTGATGCCCTCCCGATTAGGTACTCCAAAAAAGATTTAGATGGATTGAGAACAAAAATTATGAGAACCTTCAATGCCAAGGAACTAAAATTAATAGGTACCGGCAAGGAAGGCATAGTATTTTCTGACACATTTCATTCATACAAGTACTTCCATTATGGAAGGTATGCTTTGGAAAAGTCCAAATTAAGATTTCTGAGTGAAAAAGTTCTGGGCAAAAAATTCAGCACAATTGCGAGACTGAAGAGTATTTCTCTAGCAGACAATGAGATTTTATTTAAGGAGGAACTTGTAAACGGAACCCAATACGAAGGTGGTGAAACCAAAGGACTCGTTTCGCTCATCCAGGAAATGAGGGAAAATTGCATAGTAATTAAGAATATCGCTCCAAAAAATCTTATCTTAACTAGAAATGTATTAAAGTTTGTTGATCTTGGCCGTGACTTAGAGCCATATTCCCCAGAAGGTTATATGAAAATGTGTAAAAGGGCTTATTTAACCTACAGATGGCATTTCAGAAATGATATTCAGGAATTGTTCCGTCTTTCCAATACTGGAGCCGAATTTCCTGAACTGTATGGGTTCCAATACTTCCTCGATCTGATAGACGATAAATATACCGGCGAGTTATCAGTTCCTTTTGTTTCAGGGCAATTTTCATCTGTCCATGGAGCAAGAATTCTGGACTATGGATGTGGAACAGGGGAAATAGCTGATAAACTAGCTGAAAGCAATTCAGTGTCTGTATATGACAAGGATATGTCCAATTATCTCCGAAAGCATCCTTCTGGAGGATCGTCTATTGTCCTGAGCGATGGAGATTTGAATAAAATCTCAGCCGGCACCGATAGATTCGACATAGTTCTTTTGAGCCTTGTCCTGTGCACAGTTGGAGACATGGAAGTAAGAGAGATCTTATCTAAAGTTAGACGTCTTCTGAAGGACAAGGGTGAACTATTTGTGGTAATATGTAACCCTTTTAACGTTCACAACAGGGAAACAGGTACACATGTAAAGTTGGGCCCGCTAAAAAACTACCATGGCCGTTTTAAATTTGAAAAGAAAATGAAAATAACCAACAGTTTGAGATGCGATTACCATAGGCCTCTTGAATGGTACTTTAATGAACTAAGGAGAAGTGGGTTTGAACATTTAAAATATGCAGAAAGTGTTGGGGCTAGTTTTGATACAGTATCCCCTGGTTCTGAATTTCTGATGATTAGGGCAGATTCAGGCGAGATTCCAAAGGAGTATGATGTTTCATTGATGATAAAGGCCTCCGCAATGGAGTGGAGGAGTATTGGCTTTCAAGTAAGGCACATTGTGAGGCAACTAGAAAGATGTGAAAAATTTAAAGAAAAATTTATTGTCACAGATCAAGCAAATGACAATTTTGCCCGTCAGTACGATGATGCCAATCTGGTAATGTTTAAACGGGAACTGAAAAAACTCCAGGAGGATGGTATAATTGATTTTTTTTACTTTGCCCCGAAGGACATCTCAACCATAAATGCCGTTTCGGAACGCTGGTTTGCAACCAAATGTGCCAAGCCGAAGAGTATGAATGGCCAACCAGTAATAACCACACTTCAGGGTCTTGAGATGGCAAGTGCAAAGTACATACTTCAGATGGATTCGGATTGCATTATATGCAGAGACGAGACGGGGGATTCATATCTAAAAGAGATGATAGATGTGGTTGAAAAAAGAAAAGATGCAATATCTGTATCTTTCCCTGTTTATAATCAGCCAAAGAAACCTTTTGCCCCCAGCAATAACTCCATAAAATGGAGAACAGAAGTAAGGAATTGCTTAATTCATAAGGAAAGGCTTTTTTCTCTTAGGCCTTTCCCAAATTCTATAGACGAAGAAGGGAACCTTAAATTTCCGTGGCACAGATCTCTAGACATTAAACTGGCAATAGGCCCATGGGAATCTCTCAGAGGCTCTCTAGGGAACGCGTTCTTTATTCATGTTCCTAACACTCTGAAAATTGATCTCAACTTCTGGTATAATGCCGGAAAATACCACGAGAATTATCCAGTCCATGACGACCAAAAAGGGAACGTAGATCTGCAGGCCACCAATATTAAGGATTTTCTTGAACCAAGGGACGAGGAACTGATAATACTTGTGAAAGGAAAAAATGTACCAATACCTAAAATCAGAAGATGCTTCCATTCATTGCTTGAACAGAATTTCCTGGATTTCAGTGTAATATATGTGGATGCTGGTTCTGAAAATGGGGCAGATGAATATGTAAGATACTTAGGTAAAAGCCTGTTTCAGGGTAGAATAACTATTTTCAAAAATTATATCCCATTAACTTCAATTGAAAATATCTGGATTGCAATCAAGGTTATATGCACGAATCCAAACTCAATAATTGCCATGGTTGATGCTGATGATGCCCTTATAGGAAAAAATGCGCTATCAAAGGTTAGAACCATATACAGGAAAGGGGCAGATCTCACCGTTGGCACCATGCTTAGGACAGATAAGTACAAGATGTACCCTGTTGATTTTGAAAATCCAAGGCTTAACCGAGGTGGCAATGTCTGGCAGCACCTCAGAACCTTTAAAAAATATCTATTCGACTCTATTCGAGAAGATGATTTAAAGATTAATGGAAAATGGATTGAACAAGCAGATGACTGGGCCTTCATGATCCCTATGGTTGAATTGGCCGAACGGCCTCAACTGATCAAAGACCAAATATACTTTTATGAGCCATCTCCGGAGAAGAAGACAAGAGATTCCAGAAGTTATGAAGAAACCATAGGGATGATTGTTTCCAAAAAATCTTACAGAAATCTGGTGGCTAGATGAAACATCTAATATCAATAGTAGGTGACAGGGACGTTGAAATAGGTTCTATTAAGTTTGAAATTGCTTTAAGGATATCCAGATCCCTGGTTGACCATGGATACAGAGTTCTCACTGGAGGTGTTGGGACACTTTCCAGGGCAGTTTATAAAGGAGCAGTCCTTTCGGATAAATACGAGGACTGTTCGGTCATATCAATCGTCCCTGGTTTTGATCCAACACCTGCAATTGGATTGTCTGATATCCAGATTGCAACAGGCCTCGACGAATTCAGAAATGTTATCACTGCTAACTCAGATGCAGTTGTTGCCATTGGTGGTGGGGCTGGTACTCTTTCAGAAATTGCGTTCGCATGGTCTTTAAAACGCCTGATCATTTGTGTTGATGTCGATGGTTGGAGTAGAGAACTGGCAGGTCGTAGAATTGACAATAGAATCAGGTATCCGGATATAGAAGAAGATCAATGTTTTCCAGCTCGAGATGAACGGGAAGTTATGGATATTCTGTCTAAGTACCTTTCTTATTATAGCAAAAGACACCATGGAATTCCAGAAATTTAGTGTGCAATGCTGAATAATAGGAATGCCTAAACATTTTTTAAACCGCAGGGTAAATTTTCATATCTTGATGCCATTCCCATGGGATGCCGGAAATACTCTCCTTTGAACATGCACACATGGAGTATTCGACGAAGCGAGCAAAACTAGTTTCTGTAGGAGATGTTTCCTTCAAAGTAAACCAGAATGAATTCGTCACTCTCATTGGACCATCAGGATGTGGGAAATCAACTCTCATAAATATGGTGCTTGGCCTGGTGAAACCAA
>JAJZXP010000132.1 GCA_021806345.1 Thermoplasmata archaeon
TTTCTGTTCTTCATGGCAGAATAAACGGATGAGGCTGCCGTTTTCAGATAGTAATGATGATGAATAAATGCAGTGACAATGCAAACGGCATGGGCCAAAACACAGGTAACACCAAGCGCTGCTCCAATTATGGCGCCCTTGGTTAGGCCCTTTACTAGCCTCTTCTTAAATTCCTCCGGCCTTTCTGATTTTAACTCGCCCTCATTATCTGAACTATGATAGCTAGATCCACATTCACCCCAATGAGTAAGACACCAGTAACCGCACCCTTTATCTACGCTCCTTTTGTAATAGAGAGGTCTACCGCAATGGCAACAGGAGGTCATTTCGATATAAATTGAACCTTATATAAGAGCTCTTCGGATAGCATTCAGAGGAGTAAGTGGAGTGACATCTAAACTACGCTTACAAATGTATCATATAAATGAAGGTCCTTATTAAAAAACACGTAAAATTTATAGCGTTTAGTCGTTCTATCCTTTTTGCATGACTCTTGTCGATTGTTTTGGCAAAGTTACAAAGAGCGACCTTATCAAACTCGTAGATGACGCTGCTGATTTGATTAGGACATCTGTGGATTACAAATACATACTGGTTCTTCTATTTATTAAAAGGTTAAGCGACAGGTGGAAAGAAGAGGTAGAAGTTGCGAAAGATGAAATAATGAGAGAAACTGGAATTGATGAAACAGAGGCACTTGAACGTGCTGTAATGGAAGAATACCACACTTATATCGTTCCTGAAAATGTTCTTTGGGACAACATTAAGAAAGATGGAAATTTAACTGAAAACCTGTCAAAGGCCATTACGGAAATAGCAAAGGAAAACAAAGAACTGGATGGAGTAGTAAACAGAATTGATTTTGTAGACTTCACAAAGAGCAGGGAAAACAGGTTACTCCTTGAACAGTTATTCAGCCTTTTCGACAAATATACCTTTTCGAACAAGTGTATTGAGGGTGATGCTTTGGGCGATGCCTATGAACACATACTAATGAGATTCGCTCCTGAAAAGGCGAAGGAAGGAGAAGTTTATACGCCTAGAGAAGTGGTCAGGCTTATGGTTGAAATACTGGACCCGCAACCAGGAATGAGCGTTTACGATCCTGCGTGTGGTTCTGGGGGAATGCTCATTGAGGCATTCGAACATGTAAAACGGAAGTTCAGTGAGGAAGGTGCAAATCGTGTTGGCCTCTATGGTGAGGAGAGAAGTCCAACAACTTATGCTCTAGCTAAAATGAATATGATTCTTCATGGGATCTCTGATTCTCATCTTGATGTCGGTGACAGCCTTCTTTACCCTAAATTCAAAACAGCTTCTGGATTGAGATCCTTCGATCTTGTTCTAGCCAATCCACCGTGGGCTCAAATAGGCTATGGAGAGAACACCCTTAAGCAAGCGGAATTCAAGGACAGATACTCCTATGGTTTTGTTCCGAAAAGATACGGAGATTGGGCTTGGATACAACATATGCTGTATACTTCGAAGTCCAAGGTAGCGGTTATAATGGACCAAGGGGCATTATTCAGGGGTAATTCTGAGAAGATTGTAAGGCAAAAAATAGTAGACGAAAGATTTCTGGAAGCAGTTATCCTGCTTCCTGAGAAGATATTCTATAACGCACCGGCTTCGGGAGTAATTCTGGTGTTTAACAAGAACAAAGGTTCGAACAACGAGAATCGTGTTTTGTTTATCGATGCTTCTAACGAATCCCAAAAACATCCTGATATGAGAAGATTAAATATTATTACCGATGACAATATAAATCACATAATTTCAGCTTACACTAAATTCGAATCTACTGATGGATTTTCTAAAGTAGTTAATCTAGATGAAATAAAATCGCAGGATTACAATTTGAATGTTAGCACATATGTACATCCTGTTGACAACGATAGTTCGATTGATATAATAGACACTATTAAGGATCTTAACCAAATAAATATTAGTATCAGAGATGTTGAGCAGAAACTTGACAGATATCTCAAGGAGCTTGGTTACATTGACTAAACCCGGATACAGGATGACTGAGACCGGAGAGATACCTGAGGAATGGGATATACTCCCTCTGACTAAAGTAGCTAAGTACATTAACGGTATGGCATTCAAGCCAAGTGATTGGAAAAAACAAGGAATACCCATAGTTAGGATTGAGAACCTTAATGATTCCTCTGCTCCATTCAATTATTTTGATGAGGAAGTTGATAACAAATTTTTGTTGAATGATGGTGATATTCTTCTATCTTGGTCAGCTAGTTTGGGAGTTTACATATGGAATCGAGGAAAAGCTGTACTAAATCAACACATCTTTAAAGTTGTTCCAAATGAAACTGTTAATAAGTATTACCTTTTCTGGGCTTTGCATAATTCTGTTGAAACCTTGAGTAAAGTAACTCACGGTTCAACCATGAAACATTTTCAAAAGGGAGAATTGGAAAGAACTAAAATAGCCTTGCCATCTCTTTCAGAGCAACAAAAAATAGCTGAAATTTTATCCACTGCAGACGAAACTATTCAAAAAGTAAATGAGGAAATCACGCTGACTGAAAAACTCAAGAAGGGACTGATGCAAACTCTCCTTACTAAAGGCATTGGGCATACAAAGTTCAAGATGACAGAGATTGGGGAGATACCAGAGGAGTGGCCACTTAGGCCATTTAGTGAAGTATTGCAAATTAGGAAAAGAAAGAATGAAGGCAAATCAGAAAAAATATATACCATCCCTATGGAGTTGATTCCCCAAAATGAAACTTATTGCGGTTACAGGTCTCTGAACAAAAGCGAAGTCGTGCCTCCAACTTATTGTGAGTGTGGAGATATTCTCCTCCCTAAAATAACTCCTTCTGTTGAAAACGGCAAACAGGGAATAGTCCCAACTATGCCGTCTGGAAATGCTTTCGCAACTTCAGAGGTGTACGCTCTTTTCACTAATGGTTCACTCACAAATATTTATACATTTTATCTCTTGAAATTAAGTTTATTCAGGAAACCACTTATTGACAGTATGGTTGGAACAACTGGGCGGCAAAGAGTTCCAAAAGATTCACTTTTCAACTTGTCTTTTCCAGTTCCGCCTATCCCAGAGCAGCAGAAAATATCCGAAATCCTAACAACAATTGACCACAAATTAGAACTTCTCAGAAGCAAGAAGACCCACTTAGAAGAACTCAAGAAAGGCATGATGGAGGATCTTCTTACTGGAAGGGTAAGGGTAAAGGTATGATGTTCAGTGAGGACTCTAGCGAGAGCTGGATTTTAAGAAAACTTCAGGAAATGGGCTGGACTTATGTCTCACCGGAGGAGATAGATAACGAGAACAACAATTATTTCATTCGGGACATTCTACTGAGCAGTCTAAGAAATATTAATGCAGGAAATGAGATACTTATTGATAATGCGATTTCCAAACTAGGGGAACTCACGCCATCAAAAGAGGGAAACGCTAAATTCCTTGACTACTTTAAGCATGGCATAGATGTTGTAGATGAAAAGAGACATATTCATACAATAAAACTTGTCGATGTCACAAATGTGAATAAAAACAGCCTCATAGTAACAAACCAGTTCATTGTCCATGGTAGAGCCAACAAGCGTCCTGATATATTGCTATTTGTAAACGGGATTCCCATTGTTATAGTGGAAAACAAGAACCCTTACAATATGGGTAATCTGGAAATGGCTTACAATCAGATAAAAGGATACGAAAAGAGCATCCCCGGATTATTCACATTTCTTCAGTTAGGTATGATAAACAATGGAGTAAAAGGTGAGATCTTTCCTCTGTTCTTTAACGAGAAGGGTGACGATCTCAGAGCCAAGTGGAAGTCTACATATCCCTTGGGTATAGATTCGGAAAATGAGGTGGAGATTCTTCTGTACGGGGTATTTCACCCTGATAATTTTTTGAACATACTAAGTAACTATGTTCACATCCGAAAGAAGGGTGACAGGAACGAAAAAATTATGGCCAGGTATATGCAGTTTAGAGCTACAGAAAAAATAATTAAGAGAATAATAGACGGTTTAAACTCACCGCCTGGCAAAGCTGTCAAAACAGGGCTTATATGGCACTGGCAGGGTTCAGGGAAGACACTCATAATGGGTTATACGGCATACCAGATTAGGCAGAGGTTCCTGGAAAGCACCGTTTTGGTAGTAGTGGATAGGCGAGACCTGGATAATCAGGCTCTTGCAAGCTTCACTGGAGTTCAGGGGCTGGAACTGACCGAAAGCATTGATAGCATTTCAAGGCTGGCTGAAATTATCGATTACAATGATGGAAAAGGAAAACCCGGAATTTTCATAGTGACTGTTCAGAAGTTCAGCCCAGACAGTTTTAAATCCATCGCAGGAGGGAGATCCCTAAGCAGGGAAGACATAGTATGCCTGGTTGATGAAAGCCACAGAACTCAGTATGGCCTCATGGCTGCGACTTTCAGAAATGCCTTTCCTAATGCATTTGTCTTTGGATTCACCGGAACTCCCGTCAGAAAAAATACAGGTGGAATAATAAGAAATACATTTGCAGAGTTTTGTCCACCTGATGAGATATACCTTGACAGATATTCCATGAAGGACGCACAGGATGACGGCTTCACTGTGCCGATTGCATATGAGTACAATGGTGCGGTTCCTGTTGTTAAGAACATGATACTGAAGGAGGCATTGGAGCATGATGAGGAGACTGAGGGCCTTACAGATGAAGAACAGGAGATACTGAACAGAAAGATAAGCGTAATAAAGGAGGCTTTCAAAACCGAATCAAATATTGAAGCAATTGCTGGGGATGTTGCAAGGCATTTCGGAAATGAGGTTGAAAACAGCGGATTGAAAGCAATGCTTGTTGCAGTAGACAGGGAATCCTGTGTTTTATATAAGCGGAAACTTGACAGCTTGTTACCCCCAGAGTCCTCTGAAATCGTCATGACATTCGGCTACAATGAGGCTTCCAGCCTCATTTCAGATTACAGAGAAGAACTCGAAAAGAGAACAGGAAAGGAAGCGAAGAAGGCCTGCAAGGAATTTACAGAGCAGTTTGATTACTCGGAGAATCCAAAGATACTCATAGTAACCGACATGCTTCTTACTGGCTTTGATTCGCCGAAACTGTGGGTAATGTATCTTGCAAAGCCACTTTTTGAGGAAAGGCTTCTTCAGGCAATAGGGAGAACTGACAGACCTTTCATGACCAAGGATTATGGTTACATCATTGATTATGTTTATCTTCTGGATACGCTCAATAAGACTCTGAAGAAATATGAAGGACTCTCATCCGACCAGGGTGTCAAAGGCATTGTGATATCTAGAGAGGAAACTGAGAAGGAATTTTTGGAATTACTAAATCAGACATATGCGCTCTTTGGCAACTTTGACTTTTCTGATAGTAGCCACGAAAATCTGGACAGGTTGATTAAACTGCTGTCCGATTCAGAACTGTCAGAAAACTTTGAAAAGAATTTCAGGAAACTGACAGCAATCATGAATCTTCCACGAGCAAAAATCTACCTGATGGCACACAGAGAGAGGTACAAAACATTAGCAAAAGCTTACGGTGTTTATGTGAATAATCTTAGGCTTGGTAATATAAATGAGCAGAAAGTTGCTGAGGCCTATGAAAGGGTGAAGAAGATAATTAGTGAGAATTTCTTCCTGGATGTTGAGAATAAGGGAGGCTTCACTATAGACAGACGTTATCTTGACAACCTTGGAAAAACCAAGGACTACGCTTCAGCATTGAGAGCTCTTAACCAATGGCATATGGAAATTTCAAACAGGAGATTCAGATATCCAGACCTCCTTGAGAGAATTGTCAATGCATACCAGAAACTCATGACAGCCAGGGAGGTTAACGAGGGCATTCTCAGAGAAATAAAGGCCATAAAAGAAAATGTTGATGCCATTGATGCCGCAAGTGCCAGAGATGGTGAAACAATGGCTGCATTTAAGGAAGCTGTTAGCTCTGTTCTAAAGAATGTTGATAGTAGCACCTTAGATGAGATAATTTCGGATTTATCTTCAATGAAGGGCATAACTCTGATTCTTAAGAATCATAATTATATTGGAAAGTCCGACCGGAAGAGCATTAAAAGATCTATAAGGTATTCGGTTATCAAAGTGCTAAAACCAGATAACTTTCAGGAGGAAAATTCAATTGTTGAAGGTTTGTATCAGAAATTGAGGGATACATTTGGTTTCTGATGTTGTTATCTTTGGAAATAAGGTGAAAATTGTTCGATGTAACAAAAGCAGGCCAGCCCAAATCAAGGGCGCCCTTTATGTACCTCTGTCATTCTCCGACAATGAGCTTAGGCAATATTTAGGGAGGAGGCTAATCAGGATCCTTAAGGCTCAATACCATAAGCTTTCCAAGGAAAAAGGATTCTTTATTATTGGAGAGATTAGTTTTGAACTCGTCGATAGATTCCGGGACAAAACCATGCTGGCTGCCCTTAAAGATTCAACAATTTTTGTCCGTGAAGATATTATCAAATTGAGCAGAGTTGACATAAGAGAAATAGTTATACATGAGGTTGCACATCTGTTTTCAAAAGGACATGGTGATAGATTTCAGATGGCAGTTCAATTTATAGGAGGTAGTCAAAGGAGGCTACCTATACAGTTATAAAGCTTCCATACCCTTGTGAATATTTGAAATGTTTGTAGCCACGCTTGTTGGTAGAACATACTGCTCACCGTATGGAGAATAATCAATTTTATACCCTGATATGAAATCGGATATTCGGTAGGTAATTATTTTGTTTTCAGGGGTGTACCTAACCTGAAAGTATGTGAATCCTTCTTTGAGCAACCACATATATGATTCTCTAGCAAGAGCAAAACCATCAAACTTTCTAAAGTAGTGTCTTCTATCACGAACTGCTATGCAGTAAGGTTTCAGCAATTTGCCAACAACATCTCCATTCCTGTACAGATAAGAACCACGTTGTTCAAGCATTTATACCACTGTCCCTTGAGAATTCAAGACATCTCCCGTTGAGAGTTACAAAACCATCGGAAATCCACTTATCTATCATTTCGCCTGCTTGTTTCACTGAAATTTCGAACTCTGATGACATCCATCTTTCTATATTGTCTCTCTCCCGGGGGGCTTTCTCTAAACTTGCGAAGACAGCACTTACTCTTTCATAAACCTCTAAATATTCGAATTCTGGACTTCTAACATTATTTGATTCTATATCGCCCAAGGTGGGCCATTCGTTTACAGGTAAAATTTTAAGACCGCGCCTAAACCTTTGCTTTTGGTAATTTTTCTGTCTTGTGACTATCTGAGTCCTGCTGACTTTGGAGAATTGCTGGTCAAATAAGTCTTCATCCACAATCTTAGATTGATACTTTTCTGAGAATATGTTGAATGCAGTGTAGAATTCATGGGCAAGAACTTCTTCGTTACCTTCCTTGCGTATACATCTGTTGAAAAATGCCCTCACAGGATTGGAGGCAACAGCCCAATTATCCATTGCTTCTGCGGTAGGTGTGCTGTATGTGAATTCCATTCCGTTTTCGTAAATCCTTTTGGCCCCCTCAATCATCCAGTTCAAAATGCCAGAAGCTTCCACTTTCAACTTTTCCAGTAGATTACGATCCAAATGCGGTGGCTTATGGAATACCACAACATCGAACCGGTTAAAGAATGCCTCATCATCGTCAGGGGCGGGTGGAAGTGAATTTGCAGAGAACAATAGCTTTGCCCTTAACTGTGCATCGAACGCTTGCTTATACTTGAATTCTATACTTACAACGTCTCTT
>JAJZXP010000178.1 GCA_021806345.1 Thermoplasmata archaeon
ATCACCACTTTTTATAATTGCAGCAGTGAGGTTTCGAATGTTTCTTGACTCATCTGAATATTTTTTAACTGGAAACATGTCGTTGGTTATTATTGTAGATTCATACCCTTTTTTGGACAGGTCAACAGCTCTTTGCCATATGACTTCATCAGCTGTTATACCTGCAGCACATTGATAGATTTTTCCCTTATTTATAAGCGACCTAAGATTATTTATGTTATCTATGCGATACATTATACTTGCATCCACATATGTTTCAATGTTGTCGTATGTTTCTTCAAGTTTATGTATCATATTAAGAATATCGCCAAGTCTCGCTTTGTGCTTGTCATTCCTGGCCAGCGCCACATTCATCCCATCAACGATAGCATAGGTTTCCAAATTCCCGGACTCGCCAGTGGGAGTTTTCACATCAAGTATTTCAATTCTTTTCGAATTTGTGTTACTCATAATATGTAAATGAATAAAAAATATAAATTAGTATTTGGAAATTGTTTCCATCTTAGGAAATTATTTATTTATGAACGACATTTAACTTTGGATAACATATGAAAAAAGATGCCCCAATGGAAAACATTCACGTTTTCACTTCGGGAGAACATATTGTGGAGACATTCAAGTCTGCAGTGAAGAAATTCAGCATCGACAGATTAGTTGTCTTCAGCGAAGTGTCCGATGGTGAAAAAAGCAAAGAAGGTATAAATAAGGCTATTAATGACCTCCGGAAACTTTCCGGGGAACTTGGTATAAAGTTTGAAACGGTTGAGGTTAGGGAAGGCAGCGTGGATGATGTAAGAGACCAGGTCATAAAGCTTACCAGAGATCATAATTGCAAGCTGTTCTTCAATCTTACTTCAGGCAAGAAAGTGCTATCACTTAACCTCTTTACCATGGCTCTATGGGTCAATGGGAATCCGTACTATGTTTATTTATCTGGCAAAATCGTTGAACTCAGCATCCCCCGGATACATGCGGACGAGCTTACCGGCAACCCTAATCTTGTCAAGATCCTCTCCATTGTTAATAATGAACAGGAAAAGATTAGAGGACCAGTCAGAAATGCCGATGTTTTTAAAATGGTCACAGAAGAGTATACACCTAATAAACTATTGCAGGAGAGTGGCAATTCCAGACTTCAGAGAGGGACATTCTCAAAGTGGGTTAGGCTCCTGATAGAAAGAAATCTGCTGGAAGAACAATATGTGGAAAATAACCACAAGAGCAAAACTCTGAGCATAACTCAGGACGGAATTTTTGCCGTAAAGTTTTTCGATGGATCATCAGCTTTGCGGCGTACCTGAATTATAGGATAATTAAATTGTTGCAGTTAAAATTAGAAATTGTAGTTATTGAAAGAGTTCACTTAAGGCCGCAAATACACAAACTATCTTAACAGAGATATCAGGTGAGTAATTGCGTCGTTAATGCTTTAGATACTTTAATGAAGAATCCTATATCGTCTTAAATTGTTAAATTTTACTCAAACCCTCTATATTGAACTGCTTAACATTCTGACCGTTTAAAAATAGAGCCTTGACAGGGTGGGAAAGTTCTCCATGGCAGATGAGGAATATGACAGAGGTGTAGAACTGAAACACTATGTTTCAGTCAAATATTCTTTAAAGATGAGGATGTATTCTTTACAAGAATGTTTTATATATTGTGATAAACTTATAATCTTAATGGATAGAATTCTTAATAAAATATTGAATGAACCATTCCAACTATCAGATGACCAACAAATTGCCATAAATTCTAATTCAAGATATACAAGAATAATCGCAGGTGCGGGTGCAGGTAAGACTGAGACTTTGGCTAGAAAGATTTTATACTATCTCATTTACAAAAAAATAGCACCATCATCGATTGTTGCATTCACTTTCACCGAAAAGGCAGCAGAAAGCATGAAAAGCAGGATTCACCAACGCTTATTGGAACTTGGTGAATTAGACTTGCTAAGAAAATTTGGCGAGATGTACGTAGGAACAATCCATGGCTATTGTACTAGACTTTTACAGGATAAATATGAGTTTTCTAATTATACAGTACTAGATGAAAATCAGCAAATGGCATTTATAATAAGAGAAGGTTATAATATCGGATTGAACAAGACAGAATATGCCAAATATGGTTCATACCTTATGCGATGCAAGATTTTTATAGCGACATTAAATGCGTATTATTCTGAGTTAATTGATTTAAATTCGTTACAAGGTGAAGATGAACACTTCAAGATAATGCTGAAAAGATATGAATCTTTATTGAAGGAACACCATAAATTAACATTCGACACCTTAATCACCACAAGTATTTTGAAATTACAGGAAGATCAGACTCCATTAAGTAATCTCAACTGTTTAGTTGTTGATGAATTCCAGGATGTTAACAAGGCTCAATATGTACTTATTAGACTTATGTCTCAAAAGGCAGAAGTCACAATAGTGGGAGACCCTCGTCAAAGCATATACCAGTGGAGAGGAGGGAATCCTAAATTCTTTGAAGATTTCATTAAAGAATTTGAAAGGGTACAAACCTATGAAATAAGTGAGAATAGACGAAGCCCAAGGGAAATCGTTCAGATGTCCAACCGCGTTTCCAAAAATTTTTCAGATGCTAAATTTAGTGACATGACGTGGAAAAGGGAGAACAGAGGTCTGATTAGTAAAGTAAATTTTCTTAATGCTGAACAAGAAGCAAATGAAATAGCAAATGAAATAGCATACTTAGCAAAAGACAAACACGTGCCATACTCAAATTTCGGTATTTTATTGAGAAGCATTAAAACATCCGCAGATCCCTTAATTAATGCCTTTAAGAGCATCAATATTCCATATATTGTTGGTGGTAAGGTAGGACTTTTCAAGAGGGACGAAGCACAGGCACTGGGTATGTTCATTACGGGCTTATTGGATAATGGCTATTGGCAATTAGATGCGTATGGTAGTCAAACAATAAGTGGAGAAAATTTAAGATTACAAGCTTTATCAAAGTGGAAGGGGGCCATTAGATACGATTTAATTGACGACGAGGTCGAAACCGGTCTAGTGCAATGGAAAAAGAAGGTGCTGAATTCTGTACCTTCAGACAATTATGGATATAAAGATGTATTACACGAATTGCTTAACATTTTAGGTTACAAGAAACTGAATCAGGATGATATTCTTGATGCAGTTGTAATGGCAAATGTTGGCGCATTTAGCAAAATATTAGGGGACTTTGAAACATCATTCAGGTTAGGTGGGAAAAGAAGAAGATTTGAAACCGAGTTAAGAGACCTTTGTAATTTCTTGAATGGATATGCATTAATGTCATACGATGAACAGCCATATGAGGAGGAGGAAGGTTTAAATGCGGTAAGTATAATGACGATTCACCAGTCAAAAGGTCTTCAATGGCCCATTGTTTTCTTACCATCTATGATAAACAGCAGGTTTCCTTCTAGACGGAAAACAAACCCAGAAAAAATCTGGATGATTAATCCCGGCGTCATTTCTAATGACGGATATTTCGAAAAGGAAGATAGTGAATTGAGGTTATTCTATGTGGCAATTACCAGAGCTATGAATGCAGTCATACTATCTTATTTTGATAAAAATACCAAGCAATCTACAAAACCCAGTGAATATTTTGATGTAATAAACGATTTCTGCCTATCAGTAAAAGAATTGCGTAACCTAAAACTGTTTGATTTTACAACAAAAGTCATGGCTTTACCTAACGTTATTGAATCGTTTCCAGTTAAAGAGTTAATAGATTACGAAATGTGTCCTTTCCACTATAGGCTCTCCAAAAAATGGAGATACATTCAAGGAGTAAATACATTCATGGGATACGGAGACGCCCTTCACCATATCCTGCAGCTAACATCTCAAAAAATAAAGAATAATGGTGAAAAATACGATGTTGCACTGGACGATGCTATCAAAAATTTTTACCTGCCTTATGCATCCCCAGAATTCAGAGATGAATTGCTCAAAAATGTAAAGCATGAACTGTTAGATTATATGATTAAAAACGGGGAATATCTTGCAAATGTCAAAGAAACAGAGATGAGAATAGAATTCCCGGCCAAAAATGCAACAATAATAGGAAAAGTGGATGTTATATTGCGTTCCAATATCGGACTAGAAGTCAGAGATTATAAATCATCTGAGAGTGTTATGAAAAGTGAACACTCTGTGTTACAGGTTCTGCTTTATGCGAAAGGATTAAGGGATCTAGGTTGGGATATTATTAAAGGGTCTGTGGCAAACTTGAAGAATAACAAAGTCGAAGATGTTACGGTCTCAGAAAATAATTTGAAAGAAGCGATGGAACGTGCAGAAGGAATAATTGATAAAATTAAGGCCCACTCGTATCAACCAAAACCGAGTGAATTTTGTGAAAAGTGTGAATATAGAACTATTTGTTATAAAGCAGCTTCAAATGTGAGCAGTACTTAAAAGTTAGCAACCTCATAGAATTTTTCCTATTATGAATTACATTGCTATATTCTACAAGTATCTGAGAAAAATTACCGACTTAGGAATTAATCCTTTACCTGATACGGACCGTTGCTGCATGTACCCACAGCGTG
Source organism: Thermoplasmata archaeon (assembly GCA_021806345.1). The sequence goes on from JAJZXP010000178.1 coordinate 4,577, forward strand.
GGTAGCTTACTGACAAATGGGAAGGATGAAATCCTTCATCACTAACTATTCTTACATATGGAAAGAGATATCTCCTTCTCCAATCATTTTGAAGAGCTACCTTGTTTCCACAGTAAGTATGCAACTGGGCATTATATTTTTGTCATGGTGACAAGGCGGAAAAGAGTATCTAAAACGCGAGTATTACTGAACTCCTAAAAACGGTCAAATGAGTTGATCTCAGTCGATTCAACACTGAAGTAAGTGCCTTGATGGGAACTGTGAAATCATATGCTATAAGAATTGAATGGAATTTTATTTCCATTTATAAATTCGTGTAGTTCATTTATCTCACTGGCATCCAAAGTATATTTTTCTTCATCAACACTATTAAAACAGAATCCTGACCTAACCCTTATGGGTTTCTTCAAATCAATGTATATGAATTGTATCGGTGAAAAATTGTTACCTTCCTTAAAAAGCCTCATCAATTTCAGCTTTTCTTGAACATTCCTACCCCATTCTTCTCTCAATTTAAAATGATCTTTCTGAAATGTACGAATTTCAATAAAACTTGTATTACTATCAACCTTTATTCCCGGTTCTATGACCTTCTTAATTGTATAAAATGAATCAAATGGTGTACTAAAAATACCAGTGTTTGTATATCCTATAATTACTTCGTTTTCATTATTGCTATTTCTGAGCAGTTTTAATAATTCTATACCTGTTGATTTATCAATCTTTTCTGCAATAAACTCATATTCAAACTTAACTTGAAGGATCGAATCATCACAATTCGAAAGAAATCCTATAAAAACAAGTTTTGGACTAATCTGATCAACCATTCGATCACCACCTCTAATGAATTTTTAATTTTAATCTCTCTCTAAATTCCGAAGTAGTCATTCCTATTATTTGCAAATAGATAAATATGGTAAACACCGAGGGATGAATTATGCGAAGTTACATTATTTAAAAATATACACAGTCTATCGCGCATTTGCCTTTAAAGATAAGCGTGAACTATTAGCAGGATTTGCATATTGTGGTTCAGGCTCCAAAATACTCTTTTAGGAACTATATTTCCAACGTCAAATGTCTGGAAGTCAGGATAGTAGCTATTCACGTTTGTGCCAAGCATATATATTTCCTTCTAACTCTTTTGTATTGGTTCTTACAATTTCCTGATGCCATTGCCTGTATGAACAACAGCTTCAATCTGGCATTAGTTGAAATCACCAGATAATGTGCTTACAAATTCCACTGAATATATTTTCAAACTCCCATAACAATTCTTAAATTATTTTTTTTATCCAAATCTTCATGTCATGGAAATGATGATCCCTTTCACTGTAACCATGTCCACTTTTTAAATATTGATTTTTTTCATTCATAATTTTTTCATCTTAGTTAATTCTACCATGTTATTGATATGAGTATAGAGGTTGTCACACCTGTCACACCCATAATTTTTTTTCTTGTTTTTCCGATCTTCAACTTTTTGATCTTAGTTAATTCTACTAAGACGTATGTCTATTTTAGGGGGGTGTCACCCCTATAATGCTTGTCATATATAGTCGCTTTTTAGGTGTGACAGTGTGACAGGTGTGACAGTGTGACAGCATTGCCTAAATCTTACGCGTTTTACTGCTTTTTTAAGCTGTCACACCCATGAAAAGGGGCTGTCACATGTGACAGGGGTGTGACAGGTTTTAGTTGTCACTCATGACAGGTGTGACAGGAGGTGTGACAAGGGGTGTTCTGATATTACGTGTTTTACTGACTATTTAGGCTGTCACACCTGTGACAGGTAGTGTGACAGGGGGTGTGATAGGTAAATCTCAGATATTGTGTATTTTAGGGTGTTTTTAAGATGTCACACCTGTGTCTTGGGAGCTGTCACATGTGACAGGTAGTGTGACAGCCTTTTAGACAAAAAAGATGATCTGACCTGTCACATGTGACAGGTAGTGTTCTAAAAAGGTATATTTTACAGCGTTTACAAGCTGTCACACTGTGACAGGTAGTGTGACAGGGGGTGTGACAAAGTTATAGGTAGAGGCAAGTTTGACATTTGAATGGCATGACAGTAGTGAAATAATTCCACCACTAATTAACAGTCTTCTTTCACATTTTATGATGTGGGCAAGTCTTTATTGTGCAATGTGTTTGTATCAAGAGAATGTGTGTCTTAATAGCATATGCTATTTCCTGTACAGTGATGCATTTATAATTTCATGTATGGAGTATCATTTTGTTATGATTTCCAGGTTTGCAAAAATAATACCATGGAAATCTTCTTCATGATCTCATGGATACAAAATCCATGATCATTTATCATACTGTGATAAATGATTTCACAGTAGGTGTGTTCCCTTATTTGTTAACAAACAGAAATTTCAGACAGGATTAATTGTGAAATAGATCAATCCAGTATTTTCTGATTTTTGCATGGAAGGCAAATTCAGTGAAAATATAGGGATATTTGAAAGATTTTATATCATTTATTTGTGCCATTATGAAGTCTTTCTGATCAAAATCTCACCTTCAACTTCATAAAATCCAATGTGTTCTGATTTTGAAATATTTATTCTAAATTCCAGTTCCTTAAATAAGTTTATATTTAGCGATGGAGAGTTGAATATTTAACAAGCACATCTTCAGTAAGAGGGTTTGCTCCATCACAGTTTCTTGCGAGTTCCCCATTATTATCTTTATTTGCAGACCAAAGATATACCCTGGTTCCCTGATCTTGGACGTATTTGACTACTGGAATGAAATCAGTATCTCCAGATACAAGAATGATATTTTGTATATTTGATTTTGAGAGTGTGATCATGTCCACTGCAAGCTGGATATCTACCTGTTTCTGTACAAAATGAAATCCTACCTTTTTTTTCTCTCCACGCCTAATTTTAAAATTAGCCAGTTTTTCTAACCTGTCAAGGAGGACTTCGTTTGATTTGAACTCACAATCATACACATAAGTTCTAAACAAAGAAGAATTATGTTTCTCGCATAATAAATCACAAAATGATTTATAATCAAGTTTGAAGGTGCCTTCCATGTGATTCAGCACTTCCTTTTTCAAATAATAGTTG
>JAJZXP010000027.1 GCA_021806345.1 Thermoplasmata archaeon
CTGCTAAGCTGTTTCTCAATGAGAGCGAGGGTTCGAATCCCTCTCCCCGCGCTATATTCGCTTCGGATATGGCATGCCCGCGCATCCTGTTCACCTCCTTTGTTTTTTTCTTCCCAGGAATATTGGACTGTGTTCCTGTTACGTTCTCCGCATTTACGGTTTTCGTAAAATATCCGTTTTTCTCATCAAAGAATTCACTGGCATGGATTTTTGATTCATTCCCTACACAGCTTTTTACAGCTTTGCCGAGTTGATGCGAATCCATTCCAGGTGATCCCGCAGCCCGTCCGTTCTGCCCGCTCCTCATCCCCTCCTCAGCAAACCTGCGAAAAAAGGGCCTTAAAAGCTCCCCGTTCTTCCTTGCCTCCAGCTCATCAATGAGCAGAACATAGGGCATAGTGCTCTTTGGATCCGCATGCCCAAGGTGGAACTGGACCCTCCTGAAGTCGGCGCCGCTCCTGAAAAGTTCCGTTGCAGCAAAGCGCCTCAGGCTGTGGGAGTTTACGTTGCTGCATCCGGCATCCCTTGCCCTCTCCCTGATGAGGTTTCTCAGGCTGTCCTTCGTGTACCGCATGGTCACAGTATGTCCCTTTCCAAGCCTGTGGTACCAGACAAAGAGTCCTTTGTCAGTCCTGTCCGTTGGTGTAAGGCGGTACCGGTTCTTGTAATCATCAAGGAATTCCAGGACTTCCGGAGCAACTCCAACTATCCTGTTCTTCTCACGCTTTTCTGCCCTGATGTATATGCCGTCATCCCTGAGGTCGTCGACATTTATGCGGGCTATCTCACCGATCCTTGCGCCGGTTGATGCGGCCGTAAGGAATATTGCTTTGAGGAGGGATGAATACTCCCTGCTGGGTATGGTGGATATGTAGCGGAATATCTTCTCAAGATCCTCCTTTGTTGCCACGTACTGTTGTTCTGTCAGCTCCTTCCTGAGCTTCGGCGTCCATAACTCAACACCTATCATACGGTTGTAGTGTATGAGTGCCGCAAGGTGGTTCTCAATCGTTTTGTTTATGTTTCCTTTCCTCCTTGCGAATCGCACGTACTTTTCGATATCCTCCTTTGACGGACTCTCAATGGGCATGAACTGAGAAAGGTATCTGAGGGAGTTTACGGCTCTTTTGCTGCTCTCCTCGGAATATATGTCGTTTACCTCAAGATAATCCAGGAAGCGTTCCTTCATCTCATCGGTGAATCCAGTATTCTGTGAATCTGTCAATTTTTCCCTCCTTTCGCTGGAGATGCCCAGTCCTGAAACTCTAAAAGGAGAGCTGGCATTGAATTATTGTCTTTCATTGTTTTATTCCCTCCCATTTAGGCAAAAACATGCCCTTGCCTTTCATGTACTCGTAACCATGTTTTTCCATTGCATTGCATAGCGTCTTGAAATCTTCCACCTTTTTCACCATCTTTATCTTTGCACCATCCACTGTTAGTCCGTACTTTGAGACAAGATCCATCAGTCCCTGGTTTTCGCCGGTTCTTGTGGCATTGCTCTCTGGATTGGACTGCCCTGCCTTCCACAGACCGAAAGGTTCTACTGCCCTCATCATGAGAAGCTTTGTTGCCTCTCCATTAAGCTTTCCGGCCTCCTGGACTATGTCGTTAACTACCTCCATTCTTGCAACCATTTCCCTTACATATTTTTCAAAATTATCCATGCTATTTTCTCTCCTCTTCATTTTCATTGAATGTATCCAGCCTTGTCTGCGGCTGTTCTCTTCTTACTATTTTTAAAAGTTTTAAAATATCAGTGCTCATCTGAGCACCTCCAGAAGATCATCCCGATCTATCTTCCTCAAGATCTCATCCTTGTGTTTCCTGATGGATATGAGGGCATTGGATACCTGTCTCGGTTTATGTACCATTATCACCCTGGACTCTATGTATCCCATTGCAGCTGCCCTCTGCAATTCGTTCAGATGGGAATCGTTAAAGTGATCCTTGGCTTCCCGGGCAGATGTAAACAGTAGCCTGCACACTTTGCACTGATGGATATATCTGTCCTTTCCGGATGGATCTCTTACCCTGAAGAAAAACACTGAAACTGTGTACCTGTATACTGTAACATGATCTCTAATCATAGGGCATCCTCCATGATCAGGAGTTTTCTTCTCCCAGGATACTCATTATAATAGATTTCCGGATGGGAAGACCTGAAGTGCAGATTCAGTTTGTCCTTCTCCACATTCTTATCACATATCCTGCACTTTCTCTCGATGTAAGTGTATGAAAGAAGTCTTGAATTGGCCAGCTTTCTTCCCCTAGTTCCCATGGTCGTTCTCCTCCATTGAAATGGGCAAGACCATGAAGAATGGTCCAATCTGCAGTTCCATTGTATCCCTCTGTATGCTCTTGTTTTTCATCTCCATTAAAATTCCTCCAGTTTTGTTGTTTTCATTGGATTCTTGCCCCTCTGGCAGATATCATATACCAACTTTGCGAAATCAGCCCTTTTATCCGATGTAATGGGTGGTATTTCGGTCAAACCCATTTCTCTCTTGGCTATCTGCAAGGCTTCCTGCATGTTCATTCCAAAGCCTCCAGATCTATCCTGTTCTTGCAGGGATGGCATCTTACTGTACCGGCCTTTTTGGTCATTCTTTCCCATGTGTGTCCACACTTGTTGCATGTTACCATAACGCCAGTCTTCTTCCTTCCAGGATGCTTCATCTTCTTCATCTCTTCCATGAAATTCTCTATTGCACCCTTGGGAAGAATCAGGTTACCCTGGCTGTCATACATCATGAGATGACCTCCTGAGCACTCACCATTCTGTTTTTAACCTTCCAGTAAGCCATTTCATAATTGGACTGGGAGCATTTCTGATATGGCCACCATCTCTTTCCATCCTTGTCTAAAAGTCCACCATCGTGAGGATAACCATGCCATGCCCCTACAATTTCAGTATGACCTTTCGGGAGACCAAGGCAATAATAACTTTTTAGTGCAGTCTCTTTTATGAGTTCCTCAATTTCCACTCCCATGTCGGTTGTAAGAACTATCTCGTTAGGTAACGAGATCTCTTTTTTCTCTTCCCTTTTCAGTTTTTCATAACACAGTGGACCTATTCCTCTCTTTACTGAAATGGAGGTTGTGATCTCCTTTCCACATATTGAGCAGTTCATAGTGATCCCTCCTCTGGTGCATTCCATATTATGACCGCATCATGCCCCTTCTCTTTGGGGTAATTCAGGTGAGGACCTGAATGTCCATCTTCTAGATCGCAGGGAAATTTTATTCCCTTGAATACCCAGGAGAATGGACAGCTATAATCTTCTGGGGGATCATCCCACCTTGAAGAATGAGCAACCATTGTATTATGGTCAGAGTTCATTGAAACACCTCCTTCTTGTCTTCTCCGGTTCTCCTGGCGTCAAAAGCATCCGGATCTTTTTCTCTTATCTCTCTGATTTTGATGGAAATCATGCGTGGGACTTTGTCGAGCCATTGATTTATCACCTGTTCTTTGTCCTCTAATGGGCTGATCATTTCCCCAATGCGTTTTCCATCCAGCACCATGTTATATTGATAAAATTTCATTCAAACACCTCCTTCACTATCTTTCTGGACGATTTCTCATACCTGTGGCCATAATAGTCGACAAGCTTTGCCTGGATCCTGATCCATCTTTCCAGGGAATCAGATTCCGGCCTGGTCTTCTTTTCAAGAAGAAGACTCTTTAAAGTCAGGTCAGCATCCGTCAGCTTGTGGTACAATTCCATTCTCGTTCTTTCCTTTCTGGCATTCCAAAAATTTAATGCCTTCCAGGGAAATATCCGTGTGAGCCTAGACAACTCACTTATTTTTTTATGTTCCATTTTAAAGGACCTCCTTTCTCTTGTGTTCGTCGATTAAAAGCTTCAAAACATCGTTGTAGCTCCTTGCCCTAAGCTCAAATTTCAGATTATCAAGCTCTAAATATGTCGTCTGATTGACTGATATCTGAGGGAATTTTTTCTCGGGCATCTTTATCGACATTATCGATAATATGGGGAATTTCTTTATTTTCATATTCCTCATTATTCTTGATATGCCAGGGACTCGTGGTAATCCATCAAAAAAATATCCGCAGATTTCTCTATCAAGAGACTTATACGACGAATTGAGAGAACTCAAATTTGAATTTAAAGTAGATTCGATGGGAGAAGTCATTGATAAATTGTTGTCTGAACATAAATCCAAAAAGCCCTGAACCTCACTTCTCCCAGCCATATGGATGAAAACCGTATTACTGACCCAATGCGCTTTCATGACTTTTGAAAGGCTCCCATCCACATCTGTTGGAGATTGACCTGGATACAAACGAATGGATCCTGGCCCTGCAGTGTTTGTAAAATTAATTATTTCTTTATGTCTCATTTGACACCTCTTGAAAATATCTCTTCAACATCATTTTTGGAAAGAACTGTCGTTTTTGTTTCCATCATATACGAAATGGTTTTCTGAACAACACGAGATAAGCTCATACTGTGTTCTAATAGAAATTTCTCCTGTTCTGATGGAATTGTAACATTCTTTCTAACAAATGACATTGTGAGTTGATATGTAGAGTGTGTATTTATAGATTGTGCATATCAACTTACAAGTATGATGTATAAAAGTTATTTGCCTCGAAAACGTACATCATGCATATTGACTGACAACCCGATAAAGATATTTGAGAAACAATCAGGACTGATACGTCTCCTAATTTATCTGAATGATAACCCTCCGACAAATGTTCAGTCAATTGTTGATGACTCGGATATTTACCCGAATATTATGTATCCATCTATTAGGAAGGTCAAGGAACTTGGATTGATAAAGGAGGAGATTGATGATTCGAAGTATCCTCCCAGGACTATTCTAAGTCTTACAGAAAAGGGAAAACTTGTTGCACAGAAGCTGAAGGAAATTGAGGGGATTTTAAAGGGGTGAAGAGTTGGATATAATATCGCTATTGATCGGACTCATTGTGGGAATATTTTTAGGTATTGTTTTAGGATTGTACATATGGAGGGGGATGATAAGCGATAAATTTGGAAATTTGGCAGCTACAGCCTTGAAGAGCAATAATGATCAGTTTATGGCGCTGGCGAACGAGAAGTTGACTCCATTCAAGGATAAACTAGCAGAGTATCAGGAATTAGTCAAAGACATCGAGAGCAAGAGGACCACGGCTTATAGTTCAATAGAGACAAAAATTGCTGATTTGAAAAGCAGTCAGTCTGACCTGCAACGGGTTACAGTCAGTCTTGCCAATGCGCTACGAAATCCGCAGGTAAGAGGGAGATGGGGGGAACTCACGCTACAGAGACTTGTTGAACTAGCTGGAATGGTCCAGTTTTGTGACTTCAATATGCAGGTCACGTCCTCTGATGAGGAGAGGACAATAAGGCCAGATATGGTTGTAAAACTACCTTCGGACAGACAACTCATAGTAGATTCAAAAGTTCCGCTCAATTCTTATCTGGAATCGCTCGAAACCAACAATGATTCTGAAAGGGTTGAATTGATAAAGAAACATGCTCAAGCTGTCCGCGAACACCTTAAAGAGCTAGCATCAAAGAGCTACTGGGAACAGTTCGAGGAAGCCCCAGAGTTTGTTATCATGTTTATACCAGGAGAAGCTTTTCTCTATGCCGCACTGGAGGTAGACAAGGATCTTATCGAAGTAGGTATGAAAAGTAACGTAGTGATATCCACACCCACCACCCTGATATCCCTCTTAAAGGCGGTCGCGCGCGGATGGAGCGAGAAGAAAATGGAAGAAAGCGCCAAGAGAATAGCTGACCTAGGTAAAGAACTGTTTGACCGGTTGACCAAGATGAATGAGGCAATAGGGGAAGTCGGAAAGAAGATCGAGAAATCGGTAGATTCATACAATAAACTGGTGGCAACTTTCGATGGTCGAGTTTTGGTATCTGCCAGACGGTTCGGAGAATTGGGGGTAGGTAACGCAACCATTCTTGAAACACCGAAACAGTTGGAAAAAACAGTAAGAGAAGTCTCCGATGGGGAGAAAGGGGTGAGTATAAATGAAGAGGAAAAAGATAGAGCTTGAATTACAACTGGGAACAAACAACAATTACTGGTTTCAGGAGATAAACGCAGACAGTGATAAAAATGGAATGGTGAATGGGAAATGAGGGGACACAATGATTTAAGCATATCACTTAAGTTGGAACTTGAAAATTATAGTTGTGAAATATAATGTACGCAAAGGAAAAGGTTGCAGGATTAGAAGAGCCCATTGGGAGAAATAGTACATTCAATCTTCCTAACGACGCTGCGAAACCTTTATACAGAACTAAATTAGGGGTTATGTGGAATGGGTCATCCGAAAATCTTTTAAAATCGCCTTATTTTAGAAAATTCAAAGGAAAAATTAATCTAATATTTACTTCCCCCCCATTCCCTCTGAACAGAAAAAAGAAATATGGAAATTATACTGGAGAAGAATATAAAAAATGGATAGCTGGTTTCTCAGACGATTTTAAAAGTCTTCTTGCTGATGATGGTTCTGTTGTAATAGAAATAGGAAATGCATGGAATCAGGGGGGACCAGAAATGACCACCCTAGGGTTGGAATCTTTAATGCTTATATTAAAAAATGGAGAATTTTCACTATGTCAACAATTCGTCGCTTTTAACAGGGCGAAGTTACCTGGCCCCGCACAATGGGTAAACGTTGAAAGAATTAGAGTTAAGGACGCTTTCAGTAATATCTGGTGGATGGGGAAGACCACGCACCCAAAGGCTGATAATAGGAAAGTGTTAGTTCCATATAGTGATTCAATGAAAAACTTGCTTAAAAGTAGGAAATATAACGCCGGAAATAGGCCATCGGAACATCATATAGGGGAAGCATCATTCCTTAAAGATAATGGAGGAGCTATACCGGCCAATGTCCTTGAAGTTACCAACACACGGTCAACCGATAGATACATTAAATATTGCAAGACGAATGGGATTAGTCTTCACCCTGCCAGAATGCCCGACAGTATACCAGAATTCTTCATAAAATTCCTAACAGAACCAGGAGATATCGTTCTAGATCCTTTTGCTGGAAGCAATGTCACTGGGGAAGTATCTGAGAGACTTGGAAGAAAGTGGATATCGATCGAGAAAGAATTCAAATATGCAGAGAGTTCTGTTTCAAGATTTGACAAGGAAAACCTGATTCAACCTGATTCTTTCAAAAGCGAGAAAAGCGGAGGTGAAGAACGCGCCTGAAAATCACATAGGAAAAGTATTTTCCGACTGCTTTCTGTGTAAACTCAATCTTCTTCCAGAATATGACACAGAGAGAAATAATGTCCTGGACGAGTTTTACAAGCCATGCCTTTTAAATTCTGTAAAATATGATAGGGCAGTGGGTTATTTTAGGTCCAGCATATACAAAGAACTTGGTGAACCTTTACTTGACTTTGCACTGAAAGGTGGTAAAGTCAGAATAGTATGTTCTCCAGACATTCCAATGGGTGAAGAAGCAGCAGCAAGAGAGGGATATTATGCACGGGAGAGACTTAATGAATCACAGAAAACATCTTCTTTGTTGTACTCGTTGAATGTTATGTCCGAGAATCCAGACGAGAGGGATTGCCTTGAGATGCTCAGGGTCCTTATCCAGAGTAATTCGTTGGAGCTATTAATAGCGTTACGAAATGGAGGAATCTTCCATAGGAAAATTGGACGCTTCTTGGATGAAAGCGGTAACTTTGTCGTTTTCTTTGGTTCGGGCAATGAAACCCAAAATGCCGTGACAGCTAGTGAATATTGGGGAAATGATGAGGAATTTGATGTCTACAGAAGTTGGGGAGACAGTGAGTTCGAATCAAGAAGGGCTGAAAGCAAATCGCAATACATTGAAAAACTCCTATCGGGCGGAACGGAGAGAACCAAAGTTAGGCCTCTTAATGAAATAGAATTGGAGACCCTAAACAAATTTAGAAAGTATAACAGTCTTGAGGAATGCAGAGTGGGTGCAAGAAAGCGAATGCAGATGACATATCACAGTTCTATTAAGTTATTCCATTATCAAAAAGAGGCCATTGTCGCATGGGAAGAAGCAGGCAGGAGGGGGATACTTTCTATGGCCACAGGTACTGGCAAGACAATAACCGCACTCTTTGCCATAAAACCTCTTAGCTTCTATGGCTCAGTCATTCTTATTGTCGTTCCTACCAAGGAGATTTTCGATCAATGGGCGAATGAGGTCAGGAACATTTATCCAGAGGTACCTGTTTTACTCGCAGGTGCTGGAAATGACTGGAGATTAGTCTCCAACAAACGTATGTTCATATCTAACATCAAGAAGCAAAGATTCATAATCGCAACTATGGATACAGCATCTTCTAACGACTTCTTAGAGTTCATTTCACAATCAGAAGACGTTGTTCTAGTCGTAGATGAAGTTCATAGGATAGGTAGTGCTACTAGGAGAAAACTTCTAACTCTTAAATTTAGTTCAATGCTTGGACTTTCTGCCACACCCGAGCGTTTATTTGATGAAGAAGGTAATAAAGCAATAATGGATGCTTTTGGAGATAAACCAGTATACGAACTTGGAATAGGAGACCAAGTTAGATTAGATGAAAATTCGGAGATGAAAGTACCAATTTTGGGTCGTTTTCTATGCAAGTACTACTATGATTTTGAAATCGTAAAATTAAGCGAAACTGAGCAAAATCGATGGAATGACATAACCATTCGTTACAGGCGGCAGAGGGCAAAGGAGAGGGAGAATGATAGTAATTCCGACAATAGACGTGATGATGAATTTCTAAAATTGTTACTCATTGAACGAGCTAGAATAATTAAATCAGCTGAGGGAAAATTATCGGCTGCTGTCAAAATTATTTTAGAAAAATATCCAAGAGGTGGTAGATGGCTCATTTACTGTGATACAGAAGACCAGATGAATAATGTCTGGTCAAGAATAGAGCACTTGCTTCCTGACGTTCCCGTATTACGTTATCATTCTGGAATGACTTCTTCAGAAAGACACTTAGTTTTGTCTACTTTCGAAGAAAACCCAGGTATTGTTGTGAGTATCAAATGTCTGGATGAAGGTGTAAATATTCCATCAGCAGATGGTGCACTTATATTGGCTTCATCCACTAATCCTAGAGAATACATACAACGCAGAGGCAGAGTTCTAAGGCAGTATTTGGGAAAAGGTGATGTTCACATAATAGACACAGTAGTTTTACCCTCCTCGGAGGCAGATCATGCAGCATGGGCAATAACAAGAAGTGAACTATCACGCGCTTATTTCTTTGCGAGTTTTGCAATAAACAAGGATGTTACCCATAGACTCTGGAGAGTATGTGAGGAATATGGTGCAGTTGATGTAAAAGAGGCAGCTATTTCGCTGGAAGATGAGGTGTAAGATGAAAGAAGAAGAAATCATTGATGTCATAAAGAAAATAAATGTGCAGAAAGGAAAGCCTGTTGATGAAGAACTTTTGACTCAGATAGCAGCCTTAGTCATCAAAAACCCATTAGATGAAGATAGACAGAGGTGCCAAAGACAGATTCTGGAGATCATTAATCAGAGGATAGGTGAAAAGGCTTGATCATTCGAGAAATAGAAATTGTTAACTTCGGTCCGTTTGTAGGTAAAAACAAAGTGATTTTGGCTAACGATGGTTTCGGAATTCATTTAATAAGGGGGCGTAATGGTTCCGGTAAAACTTCAATTCAACGGGCAATACTTTGGTGCCTTTATGGTAATGTCAAAGACAGGAACGGTAAGGAGATAAAACCCACTTCCCTGCTAAATTACACTGCAAGAGATGAAGATATTTATGATTTTTATGTTAATTTAGTCTTCAGCCACGACGGAATCAGTTGGATTTTGCATAGAAGGATGCATGGGAAATCTCATTCTGATAAAGAATACAGTTCTAGGATGAACTTGTCATTGACCAAAAATGGTGAAACTGTACCAAACCCTGCAGAGGAGATTCAACGAATCATTCCTTTAGATGTGAGCAGGTTCTTCTTCTTTGATGGAGAAATGCTAAGCGACTACGAGGAGCTCTTGTATTCGGACTCTGACACCAAGCTATTGAAAAACTCTATTGAAAGTGTCCTTGGAATACCATATCTCAAAACTTCAAAGGAAGACGTACAGAGTGTTCAAAAAAACATTGAATCTCAACGAGGAAAGATTCTCAGAAGACTAGGAGGTCAAGAATTTGAAGAAATATTACGGCAATTAGAAGAGATTCAAAAAAACATTGAAGAAAGCGAACAAAACATAAAACGTATGGAAAATCAGATCTCTGATTTATCACTTGAGCTGCAATCCAAAAAACGTGAGTTAACTAAAATTGAGTCTGTAAAGAAACTCAGCCAGGAAAGAATTGCTTTAGAGTCCGCTATCAAAAACCATCAGTCTGAAAAACAAGTTGAACTCACGAAGATGAACCAATATACTTCGCAGCTTTACAAGATTGTGCTTTCTGGAACTGCCAAAAACCTCATCTCCAACCTCCAGTCAATGCACAAGCAAGTAATGGATAAATACGATAAAAAACAGAAGCTACTTGGGGAGAAGTATGACATCTCGAAAGGAATGGCAGAACAGAAATGCAGGACATGCGGCACCATATTAAACGCTGAAAAACTCGGAGAATTAGAATATCGTCTTCGTGAAATTGATACTGAGATATATAAATTGACAGAGATACCAGAGCCAAATCTGGAATTTGAGCGCCATTCTGAGGCGTTAAGGAGAATAGTTAATTTTGAGGCGCAACATGAATCAATTAGCGATATACAAGGCAGGATCGACAGAATCGAGTATAATATAGCTTCTGACACTTCTAGACTTAACAGCATTAAGGAGTCACTTGCTGGTCAAGATGAAGAAGAACCAAAACGCCTGGAAATAGAGATCAGAAAGATGGAGAATGAAAAGGGAAGAATTGAGGGTCTGTTGGAAGCTGAAAAGGATACACATAATGAATATCTAAAGTTTAAAAGTGAAATTGATCAAAAGATATCCAGTATCGACCAATCAGAGTTGAAAGTTCTAGGAACGAGGATAGAAACTGCGAAAGCAATTGTTCAGATTTTTGAAGAGGCCATTGGAGAATATAGGGGGCAAAAAAAACTTGAAGTACAGAACGAGGCAACTAAGATTTTCAGACAGATAAAATCAAAAGAAAGCTTTGATCACCTCGAGATAAATGATCAATTCGGTTTAAATATAATTACAACAAGTGGAGCAGTATTAGATAAGGGAGAATTAAGATCAGCTGGAGAGGAACAGACAGTTGCGCTTTCATTGATCGGAGCCTTGAATAAATGTTCTAAGGTTGATGCAGCAGTATTTATGGACACACCTATGGGAAGACTGGACGAAGTGATTAGTGAGAATGTGCTGAGGTTTATTCCCAAATTGGCAGATCAAGTTACATTATTTGTAACGGGAAAAGAACTGCGCCCTGGTGACGAGAAGTTCCTAGAAGGGGAAATAATGAGTGACCTCACTGTTGAACATGTTGGAGAAGCAGATGGATCTAAGATATATCCCACACGAGGCGGTGATGCCATTTGATCGGTGCTTTTGGAGAAGCCAGAACCATTTCAGCAAGTGCTGAAGCTAAGAGGATAATGAAAATACTCCAAGGCAAGGGTTTGTTTAAAGAGCTGAGAGATGTTTGGACACTAGGAGCAGCACTTGGCATTAAAACTGGGCAAATTTATGAGGGTGGGACCAGAGAGACTTTTCAGAACTTAAACAGCCTAGATCCAGAGGGAATATTTGCCGCAGTAATGGTAGGTCTTCACCCAGATTTAGACGAGGAAAAAAGACTTAAAAAATTGGTAGATTATGCAGAGTGGGGAATTAGGGAAATAGAACGGAAAGAAAGGAACGGCACGCTGGACTTTTCTAGTTTGGGGAAATGAAATGTTAAATTTGATTGGTGAAATCAGTTCAAAATTCGTGTTAATGAAGATTCCTATGGATAAGCAAAGATTTGGGAGAGCGCTTGAACAACACTAGGGATGGGCAGGTGAATGGGAGATAAAGAAGATTGGGAATGAAAAAATGAAATCGATTTCAAATAAAGTTACTATTCCGCTTTTAATTATTGCCATAGGATTGCTTGCGTATTTTCTTTTTGACCTTGCCACAATTCTGAGTGGAATCGCGATTATTTCAGGTCCAATATATCCTCTGTACATATATATCGGGATTTCAGCTCTTACAGTTCTATCGTTCGTTACTTCGATTAGAGCGAGGATTAAATGGGAAAGTAAAAAACTAATTGCAGGGAGATTTTAATAGGATGAAAATAGACTTCATAAAAAATGAAATTAGCAACCAAAGTGGACTTTCAATTCAGAGGATATTAGACGGTTTTTTAGACAGGCGGGTAAATTGCTACAGATATGAAGTAAGACACATGAAAATAGAAGTTAGAAGTAAAGCGAAATTAGGCTCTAGAACTCGGTACTACCGGGAGTTGAAATTATGGCAATAAACGAAGAAAAATTGAAAAAATACATAAAAATGGGATGTGAGAGCACAGAAAAGGAGTCACCCTTTCGACAGGGCATTTTTAATAAAATTCTGGACGCTTTGGGGTGGGACGATGAACAGATTACCTACGAAAAAGAAATTCCAATTGGAAATGGCCGAATTTTGTCAGCCGATTACGAATTAACTCGGGATGACATCAAGTATGTTGTAGAAGCCAAATCACCAAGAGTGAGTGTTGACAATTACTTTAGCCAGTTAACGTCATACATCAAACAAGAAGAAGCAAAGCTCGGATTTGTCTATAACGGTAAAAAGTTGGCACTCTTTGTGAGGAATCTCGGCTCAGCATGGTCAGAAGATCCAGCCTATGTGTGGGAATGCCGCCAGGATATAGACGTGTTCTTTTACCTGTCACCTGAAAAAATTGGTTCCATTGAAAGTGATTTTCTGGAAAGAACTAGGAATGAAAGACTGCTGGATCAATCAATTCAAGATAACATCTCTACAGTAAAAAACAAAGCAACAGAAATTTTAAGAAATGCAACAGGTTTAGACGCTGAGTATATTGAAAATTCTATTGATATGATAATCAAGAGCCCAAGGATTCAGGTAAGTTCAAGCTTATTAAATTCAAATGCAACCACAAATGAAAGTGACCATCACACGCAAATAGAAAGAATACCCAATGAAGAAATATCAGGCAATGATTACGATGATGTCGTCGTGTGCCCCGCATCAGGGGAACAAAACGACAATATAGGTGAAAGATGGATGCTTAGGTATAATGCATGGAGATCCGTTGTTATGAAAAAAACACCAAAATACATGGCCCTATATCAGGGCTTCCCGTATTCGCAAGTGAGACTGTTTGCTGAAGTAGACAAGATCTTTGATTCGGGGGACCAGAGATTACAAAGTGAATACGGACTCCCACCCGCTGATCATTCAGATTCAGGAAAGAAAACACTTATACTGAAACCAGAGAGCATAAAATTGTTAGATAGACCCATAGAAAAGGCTAGCTGGGGGGGTTTCCGTAACATAAAGTATACTAAGATAGGAAAACTAAAGCAAGCTAGGAGCATTGAGGATTTATGAAGAGGTACAAGAAAATACATTTAGTTAAATGGTGATAAAATTGCAAGAATTGCTTTACATGGAAGGGAAAATGGAGAATACTTTCCAGGAGATAGATGATAATCTTGACCTTTATTACGGTACGGTCTATCTCTCGGTTGAAAGGTTGAAGGAACTCGAGCTTGTTAAGCAGGATATAAACGCCATGATCAAACCTCCAAGTAATAATATTAAACTTACAGAAAAAGGAAAACTTGTTGCAAAGAATCTAAATGAAATTGAGGGGATTTTGAAAGGAGGGACATAAGATTTGAGATTAAGTCTAAAATCTATATCTGTAGATGAATCTTATTTTGAGCCAACAATTAAAGTGGAACTAGAATGGCAATATGAGATTAGCCAAGAAGCACCTATAAGCATTTTTGGAAACGTATCATTCATTGGAAAATTAATCGGGCGACTTCTACCAAAAGACCTGGAAACCAAAGGATTTAATATAGCGCCAACAGACTACAATAGAACGTATGGTCACAAGACTCTGAAAATGGATATTACAGCCACTCTAGATAATAAAATTATATCATATATGAATGAGTCGAGAAAATCTTACGATAAAGGGGATATAAACTTAACTTTAGAAATTTTCACAACATATCTTAGCAACAATGCAATGATTTCATACATAGAAGAATACGGTCTTACTGACAACACATTTCCTAAAGATTTAAAAACCGCAATAGGGAATAGCAAGTTTAAGAATTTCCAAGATACGAGTGTTCTATTATTCGTTTATCCGAACCAGATAGGCAGTTATTACCAAAATAGAAGCAATCTTAACCTGATCTCTTCAAGTGGGTTAGGGCCTAACGATGGGTATTTATCTATGAAAACTGAAAAAACAGTCTTAGAGGGGACTATTAAGTCATCCGATTGGGTCCACGACTTCCTTCCAAAGCTGGGATTGGGTCAATATGAAATCATAGAGATCCCAACGGTAGAAACTGCTGGAGTCTTTGGTGATATCCTTAAGATGCTGGATGAGGCAAAGGATAAACTTTACAAGAACCTTGATATTGGAGCCAGTTTAACAAGTCTCAGGAACTCTCTTAAGAAATTTTTGGAGTTTGTGAAAAGGGAAGGAGGGTTCTATAAATTATTTCACGACAATAAAAATATATCGGATCTTGCAGATTCTCTACAGCAAAGGTTATATGGTGCGGCATCAAGATCTGAAGATAGTTCAGCCCCTCATGCGGGCGGCGCTAATGTTGAGGGCTATGAAATAGAGTCAATGATTTTTATGGCCTATTCTCTCTACAAGATGACTTTTGATAGAATAAACGGCAATAACAAGAAGGGTATAGAATGAAAACTGAAAATATTATTATTCTGAATAATGATATTTTAAAGGAGGATGAAATATGACAAGATTTACAGAAGATTTGGAAGAGGCATCCACATTAGCCGCAAAGATACTAAGATCTGATGTCACTAGTGATGATGAAGTTAGGGCATATAGACAGATGAGGCAGGAGGCTCACTTCGTTGCAGAAACCTATCATCTTTTGCGAAATAAAAATAGGGGAGAAGATTTCTTCCTAGAATACATATACCCAGAGAAAGTTAGGGTGTGGGATAAAGAAAGACGCCTAAAACCAGATCTCATCTACGAAACGATAGATGGAGATGAGGTAGTAGAGTTTCGAGTACTATGGGACGGAGATATAGAAGCGAATACTTCGAAAATCAAATCGTCCAGCAAAGGGATAATATCGAAGTATGTTACCAAGTTAGTGGCATACAGAAAGCTTCCAAATAAAATTGCCTCACTTACCTTGGTCATCGCTTACCTTGGTCCTGAAAATTTGGATAATGGAAAACACTTTGCGATGAAATCTTTCAAGGACTCAATAATTTATTTCACCTCTGAATATAGTACATTGATGGAAAAATCAAAACCTGAAGTACGTGTCATTGTTTGTTAGTTCTCACAATTTATGATAAGAATATTAAAATAAGATTAAGATGAGGAAGGGGGGTTAATACGGTGAAATCTAAAGACAGCAGCGACCATTTAGTTTACTTCTATAAATTCATTATCGAAGGTTTTACTGAACTAGAAACAGACTATTTAATGCAGAAATTTACGAAGAAAAACTCTAACCAAAATGCGGTAATGTTAAGGAAAAATTATATGCTGTTCATAGCGGACTTAAAGGTTAAGGATGGGATTATAGGTGGTAGAATAATTAAGATCAGAACAGGCCTGTATAGAAGAATAAACATAGATGATGGCAATGAATGGTTCGAGGAACTGAAAAGGCAAAATGCGTTTGAATTTGAAACCTATGTTGTCATTAATTTAAATTTAAACACTATGATAGCAACATATAATTCTGATTCTTTCGGGATAATGGATAAGAATATACAGAGTTACTTTAAGAAAATATTAAATACACATGATAATTCCATCAGAATCGCCCCGTTGGCATTGCCCGATGCAATTAAACTTCTTTTGGAGTCAAAATATGTTGATAAAGCCGAGTTCTATTTGAAAGGTGATCAGGTTAGAATTATTGAAGACCTAATGGGAAGTGGTCTAAAAGACGTAATTTTAGGTGAAAAAAACGATCCGTTAATTTCAATTTCTTTTAAAGCTAACTACGAAAAAGCTTCCAAGACTATAAACAATTTTAAAAAAATTATAGACTATTTCACTTCCAGAAACTATAAAATAAGTCGGGACCAGAAAGCTATTCTTCAAACGGAAACTGGTTATTATTCCCTCATAAGGGACACTCTTCTGAATGATTTAGTAACATACGATGAAGACTCCGAAGAGGTATTAAATTCGAAGGTTTTTGGTATATTGCTAGACTGTATGATGACTGAGAAAAACCTAAACAATGTAAAAAAGTCAATAGAGATCTCTGAGAAAGACATAAATCCGCAAGGAGTTATTGATCAGGATTACTAGTTTCATTTTTCTTTTCGAATTAGGTCAAATATCAACGTCATGTAATATATTATAAGCATTAAGTACGAGATTATTAGGGTAGAAAGAAATACAAACAAACTACCACTTATCGTTATTAGCTCGGGGGAAATGCCATTCTTAGTAAGGATAAATAGGCCTGTGCCAAGCGTTATAATTTCTATAGTCGTAATTAATAGCAGCATGGAACCTAACACCCCGAATGCTTTTGTGCTTTTAATGGTGTAATCTATACTCTTCCCTATACCCAAAAGTATAGCGTAAGAAGTAAAAGTAAGGCCTAGCAGCACACCTATCACCTCTAAAAATGACGAAGTGAAAGTTACTAAATTTATGCTTACATAAAAGTGCATATGCAAAAGAAATAAAAAAAATAAAAAGTCAAAAATAGTTATTTCTATTATGCCTGAAACGCGCTTGATCTTAACTCTAAATTTCTCATTTTTTTCCATAATTTTCCTTTTACTTACAATTACTTCAAGATAAATAATATACGCCTTTCTTTGAGTTTTCTATTATTGAGTAGTGAATCCTTCTCACTATTGTTATCACGTGAACTCCCACCAGTACCCGCATCCCCACTTATTATTTTTGCCCGGAACGTCAATCGTAGTTGGCCTGTGATGCTCAGTGACCATATTTGGTTCTCCAAATATTTCAATCATTTCTGGGTCTGTCATTGAGAGATTTAGCAGATATGAACCCTGGTGACCGTCAATTAGCTTTTTCAAATCAAGAAAATCCTTCATCTTGAATTTGTGTCTATACTGATCACCGCCTCTTAGATACGGTGGATCCAGATACAAAAGAACTCTGGACTTGTTGTATTTCATCATCAATTCCCTGAAATCCATGTTTTCAACAATCCATTTTCTTACGAACAGGAAATCAGCAGTGTTGACTGGCGGGATATTTGCCTTTTTGTAAAATCTCTTGAAAGACTGTCCAGCACCTGCAAAGGAAAATGTATGAAGATAAATGGTCTTGAAAGCAATCTCCACATCATTCCTTGGATGGGAGAACTTCATCTCCCGGAATATTTTCTCGTGCGGAAAGCAGTATCTGAGTTTCTTCTCCAGCAGCGTCCTTTTCCTGCTATCCTGAAGAACCTTGAAAGTAGTGTAGAGATTAAGATTGAGGTCATTGTATACCTTGATCTTTCTCCATTCATTGGGTATGTTGAGCAGGACCTTACCAGAACCACCAAAAACATCAACTACAACATCGAATATATCTCTCTTATCTTCAAGTAAGTCTATAATGGTTTTTAGCTGATTGTATCTTCCGCCATAATAAGGAAAGGTTGATTTCATTATTGTCGAATACGCAATCATTTCCAGCTTAAATTACTTCTGGTTGCGCAATAGAAAATTATTAACCTAACCTCGTTATATTACACTGTGGATGCACTCAAACTGATTGAAAAGCAGTCAGGTTTTCTTAGGCTCATATATTACCTTGATAGTAATGGAGAAACACAGATAACAACCATAATGGAAAATACAGGTATTCCGGTCCATCAGCTCTATTCAAGTATAGAAAAAGGGAAAAGTATCGGGATTATCAGAACAAGAATTGATAAAACAACTTATCCCAATAAAAACATGGTAAGCTTAACAGATAAAGGCATAAAAATAGGAGAAAAAATATTGGAAATTATAGAACTGGTCAATTCAGATTAAGTTCATCTCCTGAAGCAGATCCCTTGCCCTTTCACTGGCCACATGTGATATTACGTAATTGAATCGTTCCTCAATTTTTAGTATGAGATCTTCCCTGGTCTCAGTCTCTTCAATGGCCTTCTTGAAAATGGCATAATCCTCATCAAATTGATCCTTTCTACCCGTAACATATTCTTTCTCAAATTTATTCATAACAGTATCGACTCTTCCGTTTTCTTGAATTTCTCCCTTATGTTGCTTATGAAATCTTCATAATCACTGCTCTGCCTTGTTGTATCTTCTATCAGCTCCCTGTCATGTTCGGCACGGTCATTCCAGCCTGCCCTGTATCCATTTTTCCTCAGAGCTTTCTCATGCTCTGTCATGGTATCCAATGTTTTCTGTTCTCTCATCAACCCTGTGAAATTAGTATAAAGCATATGTTTTGCGGATGCCCTGAAAAATGAGAAAAAAGAGAGTTTAAGGATATTAAGGAATCACGCTTCATCTTCCAGTTTATACATGCCTTTATACCTGCAAACGGTTCCAATGCGAAATTCCCATGCAATCACATCGTAACTGTTTTTAAATTGTATACAGAATTGTTCTGAAACAGGACCGGTACCCATAAACGGTACATTTATGTTAACTGATCCTGAAACTTACAGGAACATGATCGAATGGGATTCACTTACGAGAATTACAATGAAAACAGGACTGTAGATTTCAGATGGAAGGGATACAACGGCATGGTGCGGATCAACTGCTCAACCAACACTGCCCGGACGGTATAGGCTATGACCATATGGAAACGGGTTTTTCACCATATTCTGCCATTGGTTTTCCTAAGCTTATATGCACCATCGATTACGAGGGGAAGGGGTATCATTCCTACATGGGATGGATTCAGACCGTAAGATTTAACCCGGGAACATCTGGTGATCACCCGGCAATAAGCCCTGAACCAATGTTTGTGTATCATATACCCATGATGCTGGATGCGGATACTCCATTCTGCGTGTATGGCGTTGATCCGGCGCTGTTCGAGGCACCTGCATCAAACCTTGACGGCATACAGTGGATCGCCAACACCTATCTTTCGGCGTCAAAGAACCTCATAGTGTCAAGGGAGGTATGCATGATTCTGGGAATTCAGTGGGGATATTCCATCACCAACGGTATAATAGTGCATGATGAAATGAAAAAATTAAAGCATAGCGGAGATTATTCCTCAGAGATATGGCAATCCTTCACAGGGACTACCCCACATGGAGGTTCAGGTTATGTGCAGACCAGGATGGTTTCAATGATTAAACCTGATAATGAAGGCAGCATATGGACAATCGGGCACAATATGGCCCTATACACCGCAGCACTTGACCTGACACTGAGCGGAATCATTGTAAGAATGGACTATTTTCTTGGTGATAAGGCAATAATAAGAATACCAGGCACCAGATGCTGCATGGCTTTAGTGAAATGGATCCCCTCACAGCAGGAATTTCTTATATCGGTGGATGAAGCGGCAAACCTGCCAGTGTTCGACTGCATCTTCCTCTGTACTGGCATGAAACCGGAATATATGGAAAAATATCAGATTCCATCATATGCAATTTCTGAACAGAACAATGAGGGCAAATCCGAATGGAAATCTACAATAAAAGTAGAACCACAGACATATCTGAAGTTCAGGGTTGACAGATTTTCAAATCCCCTGCATATGAGGAAAAATTGAATCATATTGCATATACTTTAAAAATCAGAGAAATTCCCAGAGATCCTGTGAGTATGGAAGGAGATACCTTATTGTCACATTGTGGTCCTTCTTTCTTGCCATGTTGTAAAGGACAGAGCTGTATTCATACACATTTGCGCTGGGGAGAAAAACGCTCACCCTCATCTTTCCCTCAAATGGCCTGATGAAATAGCGAAGCCTCATGATGTGATCACGGTTTGCCTCATCCCTGACTGAGGATATTAAAGGACTGGAAAAGATCAGTTCATAAATTCCGTCATGGGTTGAAATTGTATGTATTCCCGGCGTGTCAGGAGGTATTAAATCATCAGAATATACAATCAGTTTTAATTTGGAGTTTTTGCTTTCGCTATTCTTGAGCTCAGCAACAACCTCCTGTCTGCTTGTAATTGAATCTATGTTTTCAGATTCCCCGTCAAGACGGAACTCATATGTTACCAGCGATACGGGGTATTCAGAATTGATCAGGTCCATTGTCTTCATTATGCCGGGACTTGGACCCATCCACTCCACCCTTGAGTTCTCTGCGTCTGATGTGTATTCAGAGAGAAGATCGGAAACCTTCTCCATCTCGCTGCCATGAAATCTGGAATATATGTTCAGGAAACCTTTGCTTATGTCTGCCCTGTTTATGACAAATGATGGCAGATCCATGAGCTTTCCTATGACTGCAAGATCCTCAACGTTGTTTATCCTTGAATCCACAACATAAGCATCCTCCTTCTCCACTGCATTGAATTTGTTCAGCAGGAGGTTGACATTGTTCCCCCTAATGTTCTTGGGAAAATATGTGCTGATCCATGCCTGACCGTCAACACCGTAAATGTAAGTGGGAAGCTTCATTCCCAGATCCGATGTGGCATGGAAAAGTTCAGTGGACTGCCTGACCTTCAAGACAAGCCTCATGTCAAGCTTTTTGTCTATGTCTCTGATCAGCATTCTATAACTAATACTCAAAAGTTCTTAAGTTTTTATGCTGTATTAGGCGACATATATCTCAAAAACAGCTATTCGCTGGTAATTCATTTCATCTTCTGGATGATTATTTTACCATCCATTTCATAGAAACCTATAGTGCACTTTTCTTCATTTATATCAAGTATTTTCAAAAGGCTTTTAGGCAAAGTTATATTCAATGAAGCTCCATGCTTTGATAAATGTGAAATGTCTATTAATTGTGGCATTAGTGGATATTGTTGGCATAGATTAAAAAGTTGATATTAACGTATTACGTCATACTGAATTTATTTTCTTTGGCTTTTCGGAAACCCACATTAATCTTTCTTTATACTTATATAAAATATAAATGGAAGCAATTGCTCCACCTCCGAATGAAATCAGATGGACAAATGAATCGACACCCGGGGCAACGGAAAAAAAATTAAAAGGATCAATAATTACGTAAATTACGGTAAAAAGCAAGGTAAAGACCACAAATGTACTCGTTGTGACTTTTCGAGATTTTCTATCAGATATTTTCTTAATCCTGAGGGCTATGGGTTGCTTTCTTGCTCTCCTATAAAGTATCAATAAGTAAATTCCAAAATCGAATAGCGTTATGGCTGTAACCGCACCAATGAGTCCATAGACTATTCCTGATTGACCATAAGCCGAACCATTTTGGTTGACAACTGCATACAATCCAAGATTTGAGATATTTGCTATTATTGCGGCAAATATGGATGAACAGATTACCAATAAATATCTATTAACTCTTATGGAACGATCATAAGCTGCATTGGCTCCCATGAATAAACCTGCAAATAGAGCGTAAGCAACAATATTTCCATCTCCATCATACACGAACATTGAAGTGATTACTCCCCAAGGAGTTTTTAACGAATCATATAATATGGCAATATTCGTGAAATGAATTTTTACTGCGTAACCTATTGCAAAAACAATAATCCCGAAGAAAATGGGAAAAAACTCAAAGAGAGGTGAATATTTTTTTCCTGTTATTATATTTACAAATACTGTTTGCAATATTTAATCTTTATCTAAATTTGTACGATGGTGCACATTCCTCCATATGTTCTCCTTCTCCGGATCGTATACCATGGAAATCCTGCAATGTTCAGCTATCATGCTCAGTTCTCCGAATATGCCAAATAAGTTCTGGGTCAATTAAAGAAAGATTAAGAAGATAAATCCCCTCTGATTGTCCATTACTCCCTTTAAATCAATAAAATCCCCTCTTTTGAAACAGTATTTATAAAAACCCAACCTCCGAGGTGTCGTTGTTCAGCTTAGAGCAAAGCATCCTAGTTTATTGTATCAACTAGGCATTTGCGTTAACTACCACATTTTCAATAATATGAGCTTGAAGTCCTAATAAGCTAAGTACGTGATG
This sequence comes from Thermoplasmata archaeon, assembly GCA_021806345.1. The sequence goes on from JAJZXP010000027.1 coordinate 22,333, forward strand.
AATCATCGGGGTTTACTCCAATTAATTCGCCGAATTTGTTCCATATTACGTTTTCTATGAGATACAATGGTCCTTTTGGCGTGTCTATTGGGTCGCCTAGTTTCCCCTTATTTATGTTATTCCAATACACTCTACCACACATATAGAGTTTGAATTTCATTTTGGGCTCTTTGGCTATGCCCCTGCACGTTAACCTCATGACCATCAAGTATACAAATATGTCATCATCTTCAGCCGCTTCCTGAACGGCGATGAACCTTGCAATTATAAGTGCAGCAAAAGATGAAAAAACGATAGGGGTAATCGATAAAAGATTTGGAGAACTGATATGAGATACTATATAATACAAAAGCAAAATCCCAGCAGGCATTAAAATAGCAAATATAAGCAGCCTAACGCCCACTGATTCTTTTTCAATCCTCACTCTTTCTTCTGAGCCAGTAAATATTTCACCAAAGTCCTCCACATTATTATCTTTGCTTTTTCTCAAGTGCATAGATAGTATTTCAAATATATCCCAAGTATGATTGGACAAATTTTTAACAGTTGAGCGGAACAAAAAGGTACGTTCCTTTATTAAGTGATTTGGATTTGATATAGCATGAAAAGTTGAATTGACATTCGAAAATGAGTAGAAATTGCAAGTTTCACAAAAATAATTTCTTAAATATTCATTTTTGGATGAAGAGGAACGGCTTATTAATTTGTTTAATTCAAAGTAAAGAATTAACACAACAACCAGTCCAAGAATCCCAAGGTTTAGAGAGATTGTCTGAAAAAAATTAAGAAAACCATTTCCATTGAAATATTGAACGATCACAAACACTATCTGAATCGTAAATGTGTAAACTGCAAAAAACAAAGTGTATTGAAAAATTTTGAATTCCAAATTGCTTCCAGTGAAGAAATTCTTATTAGATAATTGTAGTTGTTCAATAATCTCTTTCTTCAAAGCGTAATCTTGAATCTCCATTGGTGGTCAACTACTTAACCACAATAATCTTTTCTTTTAGAGTCCACCTCTATGCCATAAGGGATTTTAAGCCACACTCTCGTATAAAAGAAAGAATGGCTAAAGGATCGACTGATTTATGCACCGACTTCTCTAATGCACTTGAAATAATTTAAATAGAATTAGAGGAATTCATAGAAAGATTCACTGATCTAAAAAACAAGGGATACGTGAGGTACTTTTCATATCATAACGTTCTTAACAAAATAATAGAGACGCCTGAAAGGAAAATGATAACTTTGAATTGACAACTTTTACCCACATCAACTAGACTTATCGAGCATGGCGTAGTTCAGTTTCTTGATGCAAAGTTGGAACAGCTTCTCCCTGTACTTCTCATCGTCCGTTATGCTTTCTATTTCCATCTCTATGCTGTTCCTCCAAGACTCGAGATCCTCCTTGAACTCACGCAGCACGGATTTAAGATCTGCCGGTACGGGTATACTGTGCAAGTCTCTCAGCGCACAGTAGTAGACATATCTGGCCATGTCCGCTGTATCGTAGTATTCCTTCTTTCCGTCTATTGACACGTAGTTTCCCTCTAAATCTCTTCCTTGTGATATCTTTGAGCCCTTCCTCAGGTTTACTGTCCCTATGGCCTTTTCCACGTAGTCCTGCGGAAAATCCTTGATATTTAGGCGTGTGATTATGTCATCAGCGACCTTTGGAAGTGATACCACTTCCTTTTTGCTCGAAGTTTTGACACTCTTCGCTTTATCCAGTCTTTCCTTTACGATTCTCACCACGATGGGATAGTGTGACATCAGGAATTTATCAGGATCGTTAAATCCAAGTGCTTTAAATAGAGTTCTATCGAGTTCAAGCCTGTCCTGCTTGACTAAGTCAAGGCTGAATTCTCCCTTCATATCCCATATCTCCTCGAACACGGATCCGATCTTCCTTTTCTCCATTCTCTGCATTATGCTTTCTAGCTCACTATAGTACGGTCTCGTAACCTCCGGGCTTGGCACTGGAAGCACCTTTAGCTCATAAGCCTTAAATTCTACTGGTGCTCCACCTCCCCCGTAATTCCTTCCGTATAGATCCGGATAAAGATAGCTGAGAGACGAATTGAGAAACGCGTACACAGTCATGAAATCGTCTGAAAATTGCCTTCGCATCTTTCCAAAATATAGCGTGTTATCCAATAAATATTCAGTCTTTGGAAACATAAAGCAAGAGGAAAAACGTAATGGTAGTGCCATATCCGGCTGAACTACCGGCGAAAGCTTCCACCATGGATTATGGGCTTTGCATGTAGAACCTTCTGAATATGGTTCGTCAGTCGGATTTCTCTCTCCATACTCTATATACGCAAGGCCATGTTTCTTGATCTTGCTTCTATCCGTTTCCTCTATGAGCACTACGTATTTTTTCGTTGGATCGTTGAAGACAAGTTTCCCAGCGGATGTGAACTCCTTAGGGCTCTTTAATATTGGCCTAAGATATTCTGCCTCGATCAGATGCACAGCACCCAAGCCGTCCTTTATGAGTCTTACCCTGCTCTTCTCTCCCCTGCGCAGGCCAAAGAGCTTCTTCAGATCATCATCGCTGTATTCGTCTGTGATGTCCGTTACATAGAAAAAGTCGTTAGCCCCTGTTGTAAAGCCCCTTTTTATGTCCATTATCTTCTCTAATGGCACCATATTCCTGTTGTTTGCGATCTCAAAAAATTCGGCCGGGCCTCTTAAATAGGGAAGAAGTTTTCCCTTCATAACGTCGTTTAGGTATATATCGCCCTGTCTGACACCTCTAACAATTGTTACCCCATCAACTGTCTTACTATTCTCCAGTGCATCAGTTATTTTGATGGCATCATCAATATTCTTGATTATCTCCGATATCCGCTTATTGATACGGACGAACTTTATCACATTATTCTTCCTTGCCTCTTCGCTGTCAGTACGTTCCACAACTGTTATCACAGTATTTACCTTAGCATCCTCAAACCATCTCTCCATCGATGAATCAACGATGTACCTGATTTTGAAATACCTGTTTAGGAATTTCTTAAACTCTTGACCGTATTCAATATTCATCCACGTATCCGAACTAAGGAAGCCGACCATCGATCCTTCTCTTAGAAAGGGGAGTAAGTAGTACCAGAAGTATACATGGAAGTCTGATCCACTGTCAGGGACGTAGAGGCATTTTTATCTCCTTTTTCTGCAAAACCGTTCTGGCTGAGGAATTGTTTTACCTTTGTCAGCTCCTCATCCTTGTTATCCAAGTCTTCATCCCTGATATAAGGTAAGTTTCCAACAAATGCGTCTATGGGCTTAAATGACACAGCCTTTGTCTGTCCGTTTAGCAAGTTTGTCTCATTTTCGATATTCTCCTCAAACTCTGTCCTCAGTTTCGGTATAACGTTCGTGGTCTTGATGTCAAGGAAGTCCTTTTTTAGTATATTCGGATATGCAGAAGGGTTGTACATTAGCAGCTTTGACGCAAGGGCGACCGTTGCAAGATGCGCTGGATATGCTGCTATATCGCAACCAAATATATCTTCCATAATGGCTTCACGAGTGAATTCATCGTCTTTCCCATAAAGCCTGAGCTTCAGATCGAAGGCCCTCGACAAGAAAGTGCCAGAACCACATGCCGGATCCATGACTCTCGAGTTCCTCTTCCTTATCGTGAGGGCGTTAATTAAATCGACAACGGCTATTGGTGTATAGTACTGGCCGTTGGCGTGTCTCTCCTCCGGACTTATGAGTCTGTCATATATGTTACCTAGAAGATCCTGCGTTAGGCCGCTAAAGTCATAATTTTCCAGGAAGTTTACGAGAGCCTTAACAGAGTGCAGATTCTCCTGGTCCTGAAATGGTATGAAATCCGCTTCGCTTTCCTCGAACACCGTCTCGTAGTCTCCGGACAACTTTCTAGCAGCACTGAAGCATGAGTCAAGCTCTGCCTTCAGACCGTCTATGTCTGCCTTATTTGCATCGATCTTCTTGATAGCCGGGAACATCCTTCTGAGCACGTAGTAGAAGACGATCTTGTTTGCAAACACATAGAGGCTGTATTTCGCTATTTTTTCACGATCTGAATCATCGAAGCTAATCTTCGGTGAGTACTCCTGGTCCTTCCACCATCTCTGCAGGATCTTATTAGGTACATGCCTCTTGATGACCGATGCAGAGCTTTCGAGATGTGCATTTAGTCCTAATATGAAACTCTCGCCGAGGGGCTTGTAATAGACCTTTTTAATCCCTTCGTAAAGATCCTTTATATACAGAACGAGTTCCTGCATCTTCTTCTTTATCTCTTCCTTAACCTCATTGTCTTCAAAGACCTCGTCCCTGCTTATCTTTCTATCAAGATATACTGTATACACATCTCTGGCCATTACCGGCTTGCTGACATCGCTATTATCCCATAATATCGTCTCATTGAAGTTAGACGTGACAAAAAACCTTGGCGGCTGATTCTTGTTGCTTGCCTTAAGGAAGGCGTCCATAACCACATCGAAGTTTCGAGGTGTTTTGCCCTCTATGGTGGTTGGCCTTTTGAACTCAGCATTGCATATGAGCCTTCGTCCATGATATATGGTCAGGTCCATCCTCTTCATATTCTCGGTATGCTCTTCAACTTCGGCCTTGAAACCTTCCAGACTGTCAATGTAGCTCTTCACGTCAGCAACGATGGTTCGTTCGTCGACACTCACATCCACCCCTCCACCCACTTCCTCATCTCTTTTCTGTCTTCTTCCTCAAATGGAATATTCAAGTAATGCTCATACTGGGTTGTTGTGGTATGGCCCTGGCTTAATGCAATCTGTAAAGCTCTATCCGGATAGTAGAACACAAGCCATGATTCCCATGTCTTCCTAAAAGATTTGTTGTTTATGGGAGCTCCCTCGAGGGTCCTTTTTGAGAGTCTCCTCAATTTCATGTCAAGGGCTGGGAGATCAGGCAGAGGATGAGGAACCTGGAAAAGATCAGGAAGAAGAGTCTTTCCCATATCTGATAGTCTGATTGCTCTTTCCTTCTGCTTTGCCTTCACCTTGAGCATTGAACCTCTTGGAAGAAATACGAATTTACCGTCCAACCATTCATGATTTTCCCTGAATCTCTGCAATTCAGCATATCTCATTCCTGTGAGAAGAAGAGAAGTGCATATTCTCCTTGTATCAGGATCCATGGCATTTCTTATAATTTCAAATTCAACTGGTCTTAGGATTCTTACCTGAAACTTTTCTGAGGATCTTACAATGGATCTCAATGCACCTGTTAAGTTACCATCAAAACTTAACGGTTTGCATTGAATTTTTGTTTATGGCCATATGGATTCATGTAAATGGTATTTAAAGAGAGTTAAGTTTTACCACAAAAGTTAACACAAAAGGAGACTAGAAAAGTTATAAAATACAAATTATATGTATATTGTGTGCCGTGCGGAAGATATAAAGATAAAAATAAAAATTGGGCCAGAATTTGCAAGTGAAAGTACAACGGAAATATTCGGGGAAATTCAGAACAAAAATAGTAAAAATCAACCCAGTACTTTTATTGGTGTTGGTACCTCAGATTGTGACCAGTCAAGAAGCGACAGAACAAACGATATCAATGGTCTATGGGATAAGATTCATGTAAAAGAGTTCATCAATGGATTGTTCAGGCCAAGTCTATTGTTTATTAGGGAAGCACTATCGTGCTACCAAAATGGAGCTTTTTTAGGCGCCACCATAATGTGTAGGTCGACTGTTGACTCTCTTCTTTATACATCTGTTTATTCCAGTTTTAAATCAGAAGATTGTAGTATTGAGTATAATTTTTCAGAAAAGCAAACAAAATTTCATTCATTAGTCGATTGTGCTTATAAAATGGGATATCTGAAAGAAAATCACTTCAAGTGGCTCAAAGCAGAATTAGATCAAAAGGATCCAGAGGTTGGAATCATAAGATATAGTGGTGATCTTGTTGCCCATTATACTGAGAAAATAATCAAACGTCAAACTAAGTTACATTCTGGTCAGTCAGATAACTCAAGCCTATGGCAGGAAAGCGAGTGGATTAGTAAAGGAACATCATACGATATTCTAGACAAAACCATAGAAATTCTAGTCTACGTTAATAAGAAATACAAAGAATCAAAAGGTATCTATTGATTGAGTTATAGGTTTAATTCAGTTTCGTTTGTCACCCACATGGCATAGTTCCAGATTTTGTCATCCTTGAGTAATAATGAAAGAGGTAAGTTTACATTAGCTTTACAATACGAGAATGTCATTATTAATAATCAATAATATGTTCTCTGCCCCAATGATTTTCTATAAGAATGGCTCTTGAGTATTCCACCAGAGCTTACGGATTCTTTAAAATTATATATGATGAAAATGTTTATTTGACTATGTGGAGGAAAAGAAATCTGATCATTGCCTCTGCACCAAATGCAGTAGTGATTTCCGCGTCGATTGGATTTTACGAGCTTGGCCTCAACCAGGGTAAGGATATTGGATATCAAAATGGGTTTTCCCAGGGATCAAGCTCTGTTCTTATCCAAATGGTTACTATGATTAGTTTAAAGCAGAACAGTACAGTAATAATTAATGTTCTTCCATTCTTCCTACCCTATAACGTAGCACTGGTGTATTCGTTCTAAGTGGATAATCTCCAGGGACAAAATGAAACTGTAGATATGGCCATATATGGAGTTGGGGATTCTGGAAGCCCCCCTATTGCTTTTTAACACAGGCTACGTCAACAATGATTCTGGTATTAAGCCTCTATCTGCAGAAAATATTGAACCGGAGATAATATTCAAGGCCAACCCGAACAATAATGCGGCAGCCGTTCTTCAATTCACAAGCCCACTTCGGATAGCGTTCAATTAATATTCTATAGTTTTGCGATCTGATCCCTCAACGACCAATTGTTGACTTATATGGGTTCCCCATGGATGCAAGGAATGCATCCGGAACCCTTTTACGCCCTTTTCCAGGGCCTTGAACGTTTCAGTCGAACGCCAATATATTCAAACCTATAACTATTCCAGGAAAGCTCAATTTATCGCTGGACAATATGAACGCTAAGTTCTTACCCACATGAAAATCTGATGACCAAGAGTCTAAAATGAAATACAAATTAAAAATGTGGAGTTTTAACCTCCAGATATATCCTCCAGTGTTTTTCTGGAAGTCTTGACACCTATCACGATAAGTGTTACAGCCCCCAGAAGAATAATAACACCTATTAGAGTTAGCCTCAGGACAAGTGAAGTCACTAAACCAAATAGAAACAATGATGCTATAACTATACCTATTCTTCCCCAAGCGTCGGCGAAACCTGGGCCAGTGGATCTGACCGTTGTTGGGAATATCTCTGCTAGATACATGTGATAAACTGCGGCCCACGATTGGTTAAATACATTAAACAGAAAAGCTGCTATAAGAATTGAAGCTGATGTGGGGGCAACTCCCAAAAAGATACCGAAAAATGCTGTTAAAACAGCATATATGATCATCTGAGTTCTTCGTTCTATAGTATCACGTATAACCGTCACGACAACTGGACCAAAAAGTAGCCCGAGTGCACCGACCGCGGTATACAGTAAAGATTTCTGTATGCTAAAACCGCGCGCAACTAATATGGCTGGTACGAAAAATGATATGCTCAGCCCACCAACTAAACCAAATATAGCAATGAGGGTGGCAAGAAGCGTAGTTCTACCATAACCTGGTTCAAACAGTTTTTTGTAGGATACTCTTCGCGGTATTTCTGGAACTACCACATTGACTATGTCTGGTAATTTTCCTCCTAAATTTCTTCTGACACGGTTCTCAATAAACTCAATTTGCGATTCTGCCTTTCCGAAATCTTCTTTAATTGTAAAGTAAAATCTTGGACTTTCAGGAAGGCCAAGTCTTACTAAAAGAGCAAAAACAGCTATTATCGCACCTATTAAATATAGATATCTCCAACCAAGCACCGGAAATATTTTTATTAAAAAATACCCCAATAGTATAGCGACAGGAATACCTGCAACCAATATTATATACATTGCCCCAGTCACAAGTCCGCGAACTTTTGAGGGGGTGACTTCGCTAAGGTATGCGTAAGCTACTATCAAATCAGCCCCAATTCCTATCCCTGTCACAACTCTTGAAGCTATAAGTGACCAAGTAACTGGTGATAAAGCAGTCCAAAGTGATCCAATGGCAATGATTATAACTGTAATCCAAAGGAACCTTCTTCTTCCAAACTTATCAGCCAAGGGCCCACCTATAAAATCACCTATAAAGTTTCCAATAAGAACACCAGTAGTATAAAGAACATATGGAGAAGTAGAGAGATTAAACTGGCTTTTAACACTTAATGATGTAACGGTAGATGTATAAAGGCCAAACCCATCAAAGAACGTCGCAAAGCCAACGACTATTATAATGTACCACATATATCTAGAAAGTGGCAATCTTTCAATTCTCGAAACCATATATTCGAGTGTGATTTCACGTGCCATGATTATTCATGGCTAACATATATATAGTTTTTTGGTGAAATATAGTCAGGGATAGCTATTCTATTAAACATAACCCTTAATATTAGCTAAATCATGTTACATATGATAGGTATGTTGAGCATTAAAGTACGCGAAAAAATAAATGCACCATCAGTTCTTAGGAAGTTTATTGAAAAAGACGAGATTATTCTGGCACCAGGTGCGTACGACCCTCTTAGCGCTAGGATGATAGAGTTTACTGGATTCGATGTTTCCTACATAAGTGGTTTCGGGAGTTCGGGTGGGTTATTAGGGTTTCCTGACGTAGGATTAATGACAATGACGGAAATGGTGGATAATGCCAGAAACATAGCCGAAGCAATAAATATTCCAGTTATTGCAGATGGAGATACAGGCTATGGTAATCAGATTAATGTTATAAGGACGGTTCAAGAATTTGAAAAAGCAGGGGTAGCTGGCCTTCAGCTTGAGGATCAGATTTTCCCAAAGAAATGCGGACATATGATGGGAAAACAAGTTATAGCAGAAAATGAGATGGTAGAAAAGATTAAAGCAGCGAAATATTCTCAAAGAAATAGAGATTTTTTAATCGTGGCAAGGACAGATGCTATTGCAGTCGAGGGTTTGGACTCAGCTATTTCAAGGGCAAAGGCTTTCTATAAAGCTGGAGCAGATATTTTATTTGTAGAGGCTCCAGAAGAAATAAAACACATAGAAAAGATCTCTAAAGAATTAAGAGATTATCCATTGGTTTTCAACTGGGCAGAAGGCGGACGTTCTCCGAAACTCACCTTACAAGAGCTCCAAAAATATGGGTTTAAGATTGTTATCTTTCCGGTGAGTACTCTTATGTCTGCTACAAAAGCCATGGGGAGGGTTTTAGAGAGTATTAAAAAGTATGGAACTCCAGAAAAGGTATTGAATGACCTTTACGACTTCCAAGAATTCTTGCAGTTCATCGGGTTGCCAGAGATAAACCAACTTGAAAACGAATTTGGAGTAACAGTTCAACAGAAAGAGCCAGTATGAAAGAGTATAAACGTTCCCAGATATTTTTAAATCAAAATGTTCATAATGTCCATTATATGGTTATTTTATAAAAATTATAATGGGTAAATTGTTGAATCTGTAACTTTTAAAACAAAAAATGGAATACTAGATTATTTAATATTTATTTTTTTGTTTATTTTAGTAGATATCTCGTTGATTAGCCACCTTGCATTATTCATCACCCTGTCAAGGTTTTCCTTTCCCAGATCCTTCCCCTGTGACTTGGCGCTATCCAGCCATCCTTTGATATAGGCAGATGAATCATCCTTGAAATCAAATCCGAAATGTGCTCCAACCAGGTAAGTTGAAAGTTCAGCTTCCGATTCTGCCAGACCTCTGGGAAGATCTTTCCTGTAAAGATGTTCCAGCCTTGCATGTGACATCTCATGAATCAAAGTGTGCAACACATTCACATCTTCCCCGGGTATTTTCATTACAACGATCTTCTGCCCTTCCCCTGAATGTGCAGTATACCCGCGTGCACCATTTAGTATGGATTCCTCTTCAACAGTATAATGATCCCTGGCAATCTTTTTCAGGGCGTTATAAAGAGTTGTGGCCTTGACATCCTCCTCAACTGGTTTCATCTTTCCTGGAATACCCTGAGTCTGAGATATATCATACACCTTACCTGTTCCAAACACATATGCTGTTCATGTCCTTCCCAGATTGAACTTCTCTCTTACTAACTGGTCTATGGCTTCATCGTCCAGGCCTTCATTCCTCTTTTTCTCAATGAAATCCTTGACTTTACCAGGACCAGCCTTTAATGGTATTCCCAATGGATACATTACCGATATTGGAGTAACACCGTCCTTCAATTCTCTTCCAAAGTATTTCCATTCATTAGCGGATCTGACTATTGTAGCATCCTTGTTCTGCATATAGATCAAAAGGGAATTGAATCCTGAATAATCTCCAAGTGTGCCGCTGTACTTCTTCATCTGCAGAAGGAGCTGATCAACAGTTGAAACTTTGCTGATTTCACCCAGCATGTTCCAGGCCTGCTTCTCCAGCTCCGAGGGAGACTGTCCCACATCCCAGACCTCTATCTCTCTTGGTTTCTTTTCTGTTTCAATCTTGATATGCTTGTTCTCATTCCCTTTCTTCTTTGTAATCCACTTTTGTACCATTTTCAATCACCTTTCTTGTGAGAATTTTCAGGATCCTTAAATTCGATTGGATCCACAATTATGGCCTTACCGTCCTTGAGCCATACCTGTCTTCCATACTTCTTCCTTGGTTTTATCCTGTATTTTTCATCTTCCTGATTCATATTTTTTCAACTCCGGTATTTAAAGGGGGCAAAAATTGGCCAGACCGTACCCTCTGGAATCATGTGTATATAATAATAGGAGAGCAACGTCACTTCATGCCATTTTAACCTATTTTCTCCCAATTTCTCTAATCCAGTATATGTGGCATGGAAATGGCATATGCCCCTCCGCTTGGCATCACTTTTTCTTGTCATTTTTTCCATCTTTGTGTTCACCATCCTCTTTGCCATACTTTTCCTTTCCTAGATTTGCAGCCTTCTCTGCAGCATCTGCATCAGTTCCTTCATTTCGGGAGTAATCTTTTCACCATTGCGGATCAGTTTCTCTGCCATTAGGTCGAAGATCTCCTCCTTTGTCATTCCTGGCATTGTGTGGTGTTTCCCCGGGGAATTCCGATGCCTTGACCGGTAGATCGTATAAAAGTCTCATTCCTTCAGGTGTTTCGTTATCGCTCATTCTCTCCTCCTGAGTATAAATCTCGGTATATTTAGAAGATAGGCAATGCTGATATTTGTCCTTTCATCGCTCATTGGTATTGTTCTCTGTAACTCCTCAAAAATTACTGCCAGCGGTGGAGATCTCTCTCCCTCATCCTCCTCTTCCTTATTTCCCTGGTACAAATGAGAAATGAACACAT
>JAJZXP010000468.1 GCA_021806345.1 Thermoplasmata archaeon
TCGCATTCTACATGGAAGTGATCTATTATTTGTTATTATTTCCTACCGGAATGTAAGTATTCATTTGCAGAACAGAACAATGCCGTGTAACAATAGTTATACGGTATTAGACCACAGTAGCCTTTAAGTCCAACTATTATATAGCATTTAAGATGGACGAGGAAAATGATAAGCAATTGCGTGAGAATATACTTGCTTTAGTCAAAGAGTATGTCAATTCCAAGCCCCCTGAAAAATTTATTCCAGGTAAGACGTGGATAAGATACGCTGGAAGGGTCTTTGACTCAGATGAATACACAAATCTTGTTGATGCTGCTTTAGACGGATGGATAACCGCTGGAAGGTACAGTGAAGATTTTGAATATGAGCTTGCAAAATATTTGGGCGTTTATTCCTCTTTAATTGTAAATTCAGGTTCTTCTGCAAATTTAGTGGCCTTGTCTTCACTGACATCTCCATCTCTAGGAAAGGACCGCGTTGTACCTGGGGATGAGGTTATTACAGTAGCAGCGGGTTTCCCCACAACTGTAAATCCAATTGTTCAGAATGGTGCCGTTCCGGTCTTTGTGGATGTCGATGAAGAAACATATAATATCAACGTTAATGAAATAGAGGAAGCAATGAGTGAAAAGACCAAAGCGATCATGATTGCGCACACTCTTGGAAACCCATTCGACATTGACCGTGTTATGAAGTTTGCCCATGAACATAATCTATACCTGATTGAGGATAACTGTGATGCCCTTGGTTCAAAGTATAAAGATAAAATGACCGGTACATTCGGTGATTTGTCTACTCTCAGCTTTTATCCTGCTCACCATATAACAATGGGAGAGGGGGGAGCAGTCAATACCAATAATCCAAACATGGAAAAGATGTCGCGATCTTTCAGAGACTGGGGGAGAGACTGCTACTGTGAAACAGGAGCATCCGACAGCTGCGGAATGCGATTTACTCAGAAGTTTGGAGATCTCCCTCTCGGATACGACCATAAGTATGTTTATTCTCACATTGGATATAACTTGAAGGCCACTGACCTTCAGGCAGCTATCGGTTTGGCGCAGCTACAAAAGATCAATCATTTTGTAGATGTGAGAAAAAAGAACTTCAGATTTCTCAGTGAAAGACTGCGGGATTACGGTGAACAATTCATTCTTCCAAAGTCTCTCCCTGATTCTGATCCTTCGTGGTTTGCTTTCCCCTTAACCGTAAGACCTGGCATGGGGTTTTCACGGAAACAGATTGTCGACCATCTGGAATCCCACAAGATAATGACGAGAACACTTTTCGCCGGGAATTTGACAAAACATCCTGCATATCTTGGCATAGATAAAAGAATAGCATCTTCCCTCACTGTTACCGATAACATAATGAATAATGCTTTCTTCATTGGAGTATACCCTGGAATTACCGAAGAAATGCTAAATTTTATTGGTGATGTATTTGATGAATTTATGAGGAAGTATTCATGATTACAACAGAAGCACATATTTCTCTTGATAGGAGAGTTAGCCATAACCTGTTCTTACTTTCGGTGGAGATTGAGAAATATCGCCAGTGGATACCAGGAATGTTTATGCAGGTTTCTCTTGAAAAGAAAGGTGCCAGTGAACCTTGGCTTGATTCAAGGGCGTTCAGTTTCGCTAGCTGGGGTTCCAGTAAGGCTAGGATTCTTGTCAGGAGAGAGGGGACTTTTACATCCACGCTGATTGAGAGCGCTCAAGACGGTTTCATAACTTCAATCAGATATCCTTTCGGAAATTTTTTGCTGAATTCAAGATCCAATAAGATGTTTCTTGCGGGCGGAGCAGGCATTTCCGTTTTCTTAAGCTACTTAGATTATCTTAACTTGGAAGATACTGCAAAAGAAAGCGTTATCATTCTTCATTCCACCAGAAACGAGGATGAAACAATAAGAAAAATCTACTGGGGAAAAATACCAAATAATGCTCATCTATTGCAGTTCATTACTAATAGGGAATGTCGGGAATATACGGGAAGATTTTCAATGAATACAATTAAAAACTTAATTTCAGATTGGCATGATTGGAGTTTTTATATATGCGGCCCTCCATCATTTAATACTATCTGGTACGAAAATTTAAAGGCTATTGGTCTAATGTCAAACCTAGAACAGTGGATAAATGAGGTGATAAGCCAGTGAAAGTAGTTATCTTGGCAGGGGGCCTTGGAACAAGAATAAGCGAAGAGACCGTTGTGAAGCCAAAACCCATGGTGGAGATCGGTCCCGAACCAATACTGTGGCATATAATGAAATTATATTCTGCACAAGGATTTAATGATTTCATTATATGTGCAGGTTACAAACAGAATATGATCAAGGACTATTTCATCTCCTATTTAAGAAACCATATTGATGTTGAAGTAAATCTAGAGAAAAATGATGTGAAAATTCTCAATGGCCACAAAGAGAACTGGAAAGTTAAGGTTATTGATACTGGCTTATCTACAATGACTGGAGGAAGAATTAAGAGAGTTGAGAAATATATAGATGGAGATGACTTCATGGCAACCTACGGTGACGGTCTTTCAAACGTTGATCTTCACAAATTGCTTGAATCGCACCACAAAAGCGGAAAATTATTAACTGTAACAGCTGTGCAACCTAAAGGTAGGTTCGGAGTTCTTACCATTGGAAATAATGAAGTTACTGATTTCACAGAAAAGCCTCCTGGAGATGGTACATGGGTTAATGGAGGCTTCTACGTTATGAACAAAGCAGTGTTTAAATATATTGGCAACGATGAAACTGCATTGGAAGGAGAAACAATCAGGGAACTCGTTCAAGAGAAACAAGTAAATGCATACAAACATTACGGATTTTGGAAACCCATGGATACAATGACAGATAAGAGAAATCTGGATGAAATTTGGAATTCCGGGAGAGCACCATGGAAGGTGTGGAATGAATAAGCGGGTGTTGGTTACAGGTGGAACGGGTTTCATTGGTAGTAGGATCCTTAGACAGCTAAAAGATGCTAATTATGTTCCTGTAATGCTTAAACGGAGTAATTCAAATACCTATCGCATTAAGGACTTGTTACACGATATAACATATTACGATATAGACAAGACTCCAGTTGAAAAGATATTTGAATTAGAGCATTTTGACAGTGTAATAAATCTCGCTACATATTATAAAAAGCATAACTCTCTCGAAGATATTGAAAGGATGTTTCAAACTAACGTAGAATTTCCAGCCAGACTTCTGGAACTTTGTGTTCTATTCAACGTTCCTCTATTTATCACAGCCGGTTCCTACTTTCAGTATGAGCAATCCAGTAGCACAATAAAAGAAAGTACAATTCTATTGGGGAGGGACCTCTATGCAGCTACAAAAAATGCCCTTCAGAGCATTATGGATTATTATTCTTCTGTTCACAGGATAAGAACTATTGACATGATTCTCTTCACACCCTATGGAGAAATGGATCACGAAGAAAAGCTCATTCCTTACTTAATTAATCAAATCTTGGATAAAAAACAGGCAAAATTAAGCTACGGGTTTCAAAGATTGAATCTTCTGCATGTGGAAGACGTGGCAACTGCTTTTGTAAAAGCAATTGAAATTTCCAATCCGCATGTGCCTTTAAACTTTAGAATGAATGTGGGATATAAGAGATCATATAGCATTAGGGAAATACTTACAATGATGGAAGAAATCCTAGGGTTTCATATTGAAGTAAAATGGGGTTCAATAATGATGGATCAAATAGACAGAAACGAGGAACTTAAAATAGATACAACAAAAACAGAAGAATATCTAAACTGGTCTCCTGCTGTGAGCATTCAAGATGGTTTACGACGCACATTCAATTACTATGCAACTCTGAGGGAGAAATCATGAGGGTAGAACCACTTCGCTTGAAGGGAGTAAAATTGATCACAGGAGCGATACAATCGGACCTTAGGGGGGACTTCTTTAAACTATTCAGCGCAAATTCGTTTGAAGAAAACGGACTTGGGTTCAACCCCGTTGAAATTTTCTATTCTTTTTCAAAGAATAATGTAATTAGGGGAATGCATTTTCAAAATCCACCTTTAGCACAGGCAAAACTGGTGCATGTTATGAATGGAAAAATTGTTGATGTAATTCTGGACCTTAGAACGGATTCCGTTTCATATGGTAAGTTCATTACCATTGATTTGTACGCAGGCTCTGGCCAAATATTGTACATACCTTCCGGATTTGCTCACGGATTTCTTTCCAAGGAGAACAATAGTGTTGTTTTATATGCTGTTGACGCACCATATTCTCAGATAAATGAAGACGGCATCCTTTACAATTCCTTTGGTTATGATTGGGGCGTAGAATCTCCAATTCTTTCAGAACGTGACAGATCATTTGTACGTTTTGATAAATTTGATTCACTTTTCAGGGTCTAGAAAGTAGATAGAGGTGACACCAAAGGGACACGAAATAAAGCGATTATGAGGTAAGAACATTTTAGTCACTTCTCAAAATGGATTTATGGCTTAATGGCAATAAATTGGCTGAACGTCAAGAGTGCGGTTGTTTACATTCATGTCTTTAATTTAGGATTTGATATAGTTACCAGCGTTGCAGATGTTGCTTCCTATGTTAACAGTATGAACGGAAACAGATCGGAAATAGTAATGTCCACTGGTGATCAGAGACCAGAAAATATGATACCCGGCACAATTGCCGATATGAACAGAAAATCTTCTGAAATGGAAAACAAAGTATGACATGAAGAGGGTCTTTACGATGTAAACCAGTGGTTTAAAGACCATATACCACTGTATGAAGTTTAATATATGGTTTTTCCCTGAACCGGTCATGAAAGTTTTAATAACGGGGGCAGGTGGCTACATTGGCACTCTTCTTACTGAAATGCTAGGAAAATTGGAGCAATCTGTAGTTGCAATTGACAGATTTCTTTTCGGTGATACCCTTTCAGGATTGGATAATGTTACTGTCATTAATGCAGATGTAAGAACATACGGCAGAAAAGAACTGGAAAAAGTACTGAATGATGTAGATGCTGTCATTGACCTGGCTGCTCTCTCCAACGACCCGTCTGGTGAATTGAATCCCATAAACACCATATCGATCAACCACCTGGGCAGATTCAGAATTGCATCCCTTGCCAAGCAGGCGGGGATTCCAAAATATATACTACCATCCTCGTGCAGCATATACGGTTTTAATGATGATTATGTTGATGAAAGAAGCAAACCAAATCCCCTTACCACCTATGCAAAGGCAAATTTAATGATAGAGGAGGACAGCCTTGCCCTCAATTCTGAAAGCTTCAACGTTACCGTATTCAGGCTCGCCACAGTCTATGGGCTTTCACCCAGAAGAATGCGCTTCGATCTGGTTGTCAATGACGTTGTTGGCCAGATCTTCACAAAGGGTTTTACGAATCTCACAACTGGAGGAACACAGTGGAGACCATTTGTGCATGTAAAGGATGTCTGCAGGGCACTGATTATGGGATTGGAGTCTAATAAACATCTCGGTGGAGAGATATTCAATCTTGGTTCAAATAACCAGAATTATCAGATAAAAGACGTCGCAAAGAAGATATTTGACAGCCTGAACCTCGAGGAAAAATATAACTGGGTTGGTTCTCCTGATAATAGATCGTACAAGGTTAGGTTTGACAAGATTTCCAAATTGTTGAATTTTAAGCCAGAATGGGATATAGGAGATGGGGCTAAGGAAGTTATGGAGGCTTTAGAGCATGATGTTGTCAGATATGGAGATGATAGAACAATAACTGTAAAGTGGTACAAACACTTAATGGAGCAGGGAATAAACCTATGATTCATGTCCATGATCTTCAAAATGTTAAAATTGGTAAACTAAGATGTTCAGTTGCTGACACAGATCATGTGCCACTATTCTTCAGCCTCGTTGACTATCGAAATAACCTCTTCACCAGTAATGATCCAGAGAAGATCATAGAATTCTACGACGGTTTCGATAACCGTGACCAGCTCATACAGTGGATGAAGGAAAGACCTAAAGGAGTGTCATACATCCATGAGGTTGAGGGTGACAAAGACATTATTGTCGTAATACCCACAGCTGATTTCAATGGAAAATACGCCAAAGAATGCAGGGATAATATATTTAAAGGTCTGCACATGATATTTGTGGAGAGCGGGGGAAAAGACGATATTTATTTCAACTACGCTCACAACTGCAATGTTGGCATAAAAAGGGCAATGGAGTATAACCCGAAGTGGATCGTATTGTCAAATGATGACATGTATAGAATCCACAGTATAGAGAGGTTGAAAGCCGAACTTATGGTAGTAAATAATGATGCTATAAGCGCCGTGTTTACACAGAAAAAACAATATCATTCGGTTCCAGCCAGAATAGCAAAGCAACGATTTGTTAGAAAATTGCTATTCTTAATACTTGATCAAAAGGTCTTAGGAAAGCATCGTTTGGCGTTAGAAAAGAGGTATTCGGTCACTCTATTTCCAGCTACGAGTTTCGATATGTTTGGGAAGTATTTCTTCAAATCTGGATGGAATTACATTTCTATTGGTGATTTTATGATTCTTAGTGCAAAATATGTTAATTCTCTTGGACAGAGTATCTTTGATGAGACTTACGTAAATGGTTATGAGGACGACGATTTGTCTGTGAGATTGATCTTTGAAGGAACGAAATTTAAGAGAATAAACTACGAGATTGGTGATTTGATAGGATCAACTATGGGAAAGAATAAAAGTAAAACGCGTGCATTAAGAGATATAGCAAACGCTTCATATTTTAATTTTAAACTAGAGATAAGGGAAACTAAAACATGAAGAAAGTGCTTATAGCAGTGAGAGAATTGACAGACTTTCAAACTTGTCTAGAGTGTAAGTGTTCAGTGATATGAAGTTCATTGGAATCCGCATTACGAACCCTATGGCGGTTATAATCAGTTAGTAAGTTCATAAGTTTATGCACGATTTCTTGTTGAAAACACTGGATAGCGAAAGGTTTATAGTGTGGGCTGTAATTACAGGTCACAATGACACTAAGACCTAAGAAAGTTTCGAGAAAGGATGGAAGCATCTATTACAGCCTTGTTGACGAGAAGCGTGTGAACGGGAAGGTTGTGCAGAAGTATGTGGGTTATCTGGGAAAGAATCCAAAGTCAAAGAATGAGATAGAACCTGAACTGCTGCTTCAATATGTATCGAGACTCCTCAAGAAGGGAATAAGCCAGGAGGACATTGGAAACATATTGAAGAAGATTGGAATTGATTACGATGCATGGCCAATAACCCGGATCGTCATAGAGAATGATCTGAAGCTGCAGAAAATATTCCTGAAGCTGAAATGAACATGGAGATCAGCTTCTCACCCGGATTCACAACATGTCCGAAATGTGGTTCTAAACTCGTACTGTACAAGACGGAGAGAAGGGG
The DNA here is from genome assembly GCA_021806345.1 of Thermoplasmata archaeon. The sequence continues at coordinate 7,426 of JAJZXP010000468.1, forward strand.
CGTGAAGTCTGTGGATTACAGATTCACTGCTGTTCACCGCCTGAGGATATGCAGGCATGATGGTACAGTATTCAGATCGGAACGAATATCTGAAATCGTGTCACCGCACTGCACATATGCAAATGAGGTGATGCTGGAATCAGCCACCAGAAGATATATAGAAGGAAGAAG
>JAJZXP010000391.1 GCA_021806345.1 Thermoplasmata archaeon
GGATAGCCTGAAAAACCGGAATAATCAAAAAGAAACAGAATAACCCCCTTGATATCCTTCAGACTCAAAATGGATCTTCTCTCCAGCTCATTTCTCTTATCCATCGGTCTATCAAGTATACCCGGTGTGTCAACAATCTGCACCTTTTTAGAGCCTAGTTTCATATGCCCTATGAATACATTCAAAGTGGTGAATGGATAAGGAGCGATATCCACATTGTTATTTGTTAATGACTTCAAAAGTGAGCTTTTTCCAACATTTGGAACGCCGGCGATTATAAATGATGGTGATTCAGTATCTATTTCTGGAAGCTTTCGAAGGAAATCCCTGCATTGATTCAGCATTTTTAAGTCAGAATCAACATGCTCCAGAACTGAACAGAATCTACCATAGAATGTTTTACGCACCTTTACCATTTCGTGCGCTGTTTTACTCGCCTTAAGTTTGTGAATGGAATCTGTTGCCAATTCAACGATTTTGTCCGCAGCCCACTGTATGTTGTTTAAGGATTTCTTGTAATTGTCAATTCCAAATTTTAAATCAAGAAAGTCTTCATAGAATGGATGCAACTTTTCCGAAGTGGGGAATCTCTTAACAATTCTCTTCAGATAAACTGCTGACGCACTTTCTGCTGTTGCTATCCTGTCAATATTCTCTTTCCTGACCCTATTTTCGAAAATCTTGTCATAAGGTTCTTCTATTTTTGAAGCCTTGTGCAGACTCTTATCAATTAGTTCTGTGGATGTTAGTACTGTTGGTATGGGTCTCATTTTACTTTTGTTCCTTTATTGCATTTTGGATTTTAGCCATCCACTCCTCTGGGATTTCAAATTGATTGTGTGCGTATTTGTTGTGTATTCTTACCTTTGCCCATACATCCTTTTCGGTTGGCTGGTCTATCTCCCAACTGCACTGAAACCCAACATCCTTGCATTTATATGTAAATCTACTCATTAAACCATGATTTTATTCAATTTAATAAAGTCATCAATGCGTTTGTAGATTTATAGAAATGTTAGGTAAATGGGTAAAAGGTAAACAAGTAGTAGGGACAACATCCTGCCAACCTCTCCAGTTGCCCCTGCCATATCACCATTTACACCCTCGAACTTACGATATAAGATTCTTCTCAGAAAGAATGCTATCAGGATCAACATAATTGTTTGAATAGCGTATTCTGGAAATACTACAAAAGAGAGAGCAGCTGGAAATATCACATTCAAAACGAGAAATGGGACACCGGAAATCTGTTTTCTGAAATAATAAACAAAACCCTCTCCGAGGGGCTTGCTTTTATAAAGCCCTACCGCCATGAATTCAACGCTCATTATTTGGCCATATAAGAGAACAAAAATTAAGTATATTTTTATTTCAATTGACAGGGTAATAAGAGTAATCAGGTAGACAAAAAAGAAAATTATCACACCGCCGGCTCCAGTTCTCAGATCCTTCATGGCCTTTAGCCTTTCTTCTGAAGTTCCCCTTTTCATCAATCCATCACCAAAATCTAACAGGGAATCTACGTTCTGTCCACCGTGGAAAATAACTATAAATAGAAGTGATAGGGCTGCTAAGAGTAGATGACCTATCTGTCCATCAGTCGAAAACAAAAATCCTGTTAATATCAATCCCACCAGGATATAAGGTAGAAACATGAAATTGATTGCCCTTTCTGAAAAATGTTCTCCACTGATAGGTATTATCGTGAAAAAAGAAAACGCAGAAAAAATATCTTCCTTAAGTCTCAACACATGATAATCATAAACAAATATAAATATGAAATTGATTACATTTAAATGAAAAATGTTTCCAATTCTGAGTTTTCTCACGGGGACTCTTATTTCAACTTTTCAAAACCTAATACAGAATTAATTGACTTTTCAAGCAGCATCAACCAATCAAGAAAAGAATTGATCGGTAATGAATTTCTAAAGGAGTTGGAACATTATCCACAACCAGAAAATGTTTTTGAAAAGAAGATAGCACAGAATTTGGATCTGAACGAAGAAAAAATTACGGTCTTTGCCGGTATGACCTCATTGATCTATTCAGTCTTCAAACTGAGTGGAATAAAGAGGGCTTTATTTCTTGAGCCATTGTTTTCTGAGTACATGAGATCGTCTCTGGGGATGGGAATTGAATCAGTAAGGTTACCGGTAAATCAATTACTTCACAATCCAAAACTGTTAAGATCGTTCAATTATGATATCGCTTGTTTGAATAATCCAGTAAATCCCACAGGTGAATTTATCGATAAGGATCATCTAATAGAGCTTATTGAAGAATGTCAAAGGTCAGATTCCCTTTTTTTCTTGGATGAGGCATACATAGATTTTATTTCAAAATCCCTGAGATTTAACAGTATTAAATTTCTGGACCGTTTTCGCAATCTGATAATAGGCAGAAGTTTCACCAAAATTGGTGGATTGCCTGGAATTAGGCTGGGATATTCAGTCACATCAGAAGATCTTGGTGAGAGACTTAAGTTTCTAAGACCTCCATGGACAATTCCTCAAAGTTACCTAAAAGTGGATATCAGTAAATTCTTTGATATTGAGATTCCGTATTTAGAGAAGGAAAGGGACAGGTTGATACATTCCCTAAGGGAACTTGGATTGAGAATTATTGGGAACTCAGTTTCTAATATGATCTCCTTTTCAACACAAAATTTAATCGACCCAGATCAATTTGAGAGAAAACTGATTGATGACGGATTTTTGGTAAGGAACTTATCCAATTTCTATGGGTTTAATCATAACGAATTTAGAATCGGAGTAAAAACACCTGAAGACAATAAGAAGCTGATCAGTGCAATAAAGAGGATTCTGGATGTCAAGGGGTAGGCTCATTCACGTAATGGGAACTCAGTCAAATGCAGGGAAGACCACTATTGCTATGGCACTTTGCAGGATATACAATGATCTTGGATTTTCTGTCGCTCCCTTTAAGGCATTGAACATGTCCTTAAATTCTATAGCAACTATCTCAGGAGATGAAATTTCACGCTCACAATGGCTACAGGGAAAGGCATCGAAGGTGGAACTGGATTGGAGAAACAATCCCATACTGTTGAAACCGGAAGGATCAGGGCATTCGCAGGTAATTTTTAAGGGAAAGAGTATCGGTGTAAAATCTATCTCTGATTACGGAAAATTTTTGAAAAGTGATGCAAGGGATGAAGTGCTAAATGCAGCGGATAACCTACTTGAAGAATTTGATATTGTTATTGCAGAAGGATCAGGTTCTGCAGCTGAAATAAACCTGTACGATAGGGATTTGGCGAATACCTGGTTAACTAAGAAGCTAAGCGGGACTGGCATCCTCGTAGGGAATATTGAAAATGGCGGTATATTTTCATCACTATACGGTACCAAGAATCTGGCTGAATTTCCAGAAGCTTTGAAATACTTTATTATTAACAACATGAGGGGAAACTCTGAACTTTTACAGCCAGGAATTGCAAAAGTGGAAGAATTAACAAAAATGAAGTCTCTGGGCATTGTAAAACATTTCGAGAATATTTTGCCAGGAGAAGATTCAATGGATTACGTTAAGATTAATGGAGCCAGGGTTGGAATAGTCAGGTATCCTTATTTTGAGAACTATAGCGACATAGATCCGCTCAGAGTAATGAAATTGGGAAGATATGTTACGAAACCCAAGGATTTGATGGACTTGAACGCACTCGTGCTTCCCGGTTCTAAAAATGTATCCGAGGATCTGAAGTTCCTGAAATCAAGCGGCTTACATTCCGGCATTATGGATTTTTACAAAAGGGGAGGAAAGATTATTGGAATTTGTGGAGGCTATCAAATACTCTCAAGGAAACTATTTGATCCACACTCAGTCCAATTGTATCAGAAAGAAGTTGATGGTCTGGGAATACTTGATGTTGATTTTAAGTATGAGAAATCAAAAAAGGTTTCTCAGGTATACTATGAAGGAAAATTAAATGAAATCAAGTTTAAGGGGATTGGCTACGAAATTCATTATGGGGACATCGTGAGAAATGGTGAAGAATCACTTTTTGATGATAGATATGCCAGCGGAAGTATAAGCAACCAAAGGAATGTTATCGGAACCAATGTTCATGGTATTCTCGAAAATGAGGTGATATTTCACTGGCTAACTGGCATTAAACCAAAATTATCATATGAAAAAGATCTGGATAACAGAATACAGCAGGTAAGTGATCATATTTTAGGAAGTTTAAAAAGAGAGTATATAATCGCTTTAGCTAATGGAATTTGATCTCCTGCAGATTTCACTTATTGCACTCCTTCTGGCAATTCTTATAGATTTTTCACTTGGAGAGCCCAGAGGATTGCTCCATATTGCAATTTTAACGGGCAAATTATCTAAAAACCTTGAAAAAGCTATTGGAGGTAAATTCAGAACTTCATTTCGAGGTTTCATGGTTTTATTCCTGACAATCATAGTTATTGTGTTCTTTTATTATTTTCTCTTCTTAGGAATTTATAATGTTCCTTTTCTTTTTGTGTTTTTCCTGCTCTTATACGCTGTAATCCTAAAATCAACCTTCGCTTTCGCTTCAATGCGAGATCATATTCTACCCATTGTTAGGGCTCTGGAAACAGGAGACGTTAATGGTGCGAGAATATATCTTTCCCATGTGGTTAGAAGAGATGTTTCCAATATGGATGAACGCTTAATTATTTCGGCCACAATTGAAACGGTAAGTGAGGGGATTACAGACTCATTTGTGGGATCATTATTTTATTACAGTATATTTGGGATCATAGGAGCGATTTTCTATAGAGTTGTAAACACACTGGATTCTACCTTTGGGTACAGGGATAGTTTTAACTTAAAATTTGGAAAAGCTTCTGCCCTTATGGATACCATTCTGAATTATATACCTGCCAGAATTTCTGCGATTCTGATTATTGCATCCGCTTATCTTCTCAATTACAACAACGCGAAATACAGCATGAGGTCCATGTTTTTCAGTTTACAGAGCAGAAATGCTGCCTACTCAATGTGCGCAGTAGCAAGCCAGCTTAATATAAAACTGGAGAAGAAAGGATATTACATTATTAACAAGAGGGGATTTGATCCAAAGTTAGGTGACCTGAAAAAGACACTTAAACTGTTTTATGCATCATTTGGTCTGATGATTGCGTTAATCACAATTCCACTTACAATCATTTTTGGATATTACATCTATCCTCACATTTTTTATATTTTTCCACATACATTATGAAAGGTGACAAATATGGAAAATCCGGTTTTAAACGTTCTTATTTGTGGGAGCACCGAGATTTCAAAAATTCCTGGGATTACAGCAGCAGGAAGAGATCCCGAAGCAACCTTCGAAACACCTTCACTGGATGCTGAAATCATGGTAGAAGGTAGAATAATTAAGGGTAGGGAAATTCCAATTACGCCAGATGGAATACCTACACCATCTATCGTGTCAAAGGCCTGCCTTGATCTTCTTGGCATTCCAACACTTGTTGTTAACGGGGGCCTTCAAAGGAAGCCAAATTGTTATTACATTGAAACAGGGTTAAGTCCAGCTCTTTCAGGGGATACAAAAATTGCATTACCTCAAATGGCAGAAGCTATCAATTTTGGCACAAAACTTTCAGAAATGCTGAGGAATATCAACAAGCCCATCATGATATCTGAAAGTGTGCCAGGGGGAACAACAACGGCACAATTGACGATGAGGTTATGGGGCAAAACGTTCAATTCAAGTTCATCGATGATTTCCAATCCAGGAACTTTGAAGGATGAAATCGTTTCCAAAGCACTTCAGTTACATGGAATTCAAAGTGATCCATTGAAGTCTATCAAGTGCGGGGGAGATTATATGCAAGCGTTGCTGCTCGGTATTCTCAGCAACCAGGACGGAAAGACAATTTATCTTTGCGGGGGAACTCAAATGGCTGTAGTCTGGTACATTGCAAAAGAGATAGGAATAAACGTAGATAATGTATTTCTCGTAACTACCGATCTCGTAATGAAAGGTTCACTCAATGAAATCACGAAGATAGTTAAAGGTGAGAATATCCTCGTAGCGGAAACCAATTTTCAAAATTCTAAATATCACGGACTGAATGAGTATTCACAAGGAGTTGCAAAGGAAGGAGCCGGAATGGGAGGATCCCTGTTTTTTGCCCAAAGGACGAAGAGCCCTGATGAAGTAATTAATGCAATTGAAAGGTTTTATTCAAGATTTCTTCCTTAGTGTGAAAAAAATTGAATCCATGGAAAGTGTATTAAGCAAGTTTTTATAATGGTATCAGCCGGACTCGGTCGGGGGCATAGGCGCCCTCTGTTACCCGAAGTCTATATGCGGGGACGACAGTTCAGAGAGGCCAACCTGGCCTCTGGCAAGCCCTATTTGAACGTTGAGGTTTCGACCCAATGGATCGGTGGTTGTAAGAGTGCAACTCAAAGGAGATGTATTCTTGCATCCGTTTGTTAAACCCGCCAGGTCCGGAAGGGAGCAACGGTAAGCAGAACATTCGATGCTGTTGGAATTCGGGACTGAGCGAGAATAGGGAATAACTTGTCAGGACGTCAGGCCCAATCTGAACATGTCCGGTTTAAGGTTAGAAATGTTTAAGGCAATACAGGATCCCGTGTGGGGATATTTGGAAATCCCTGAACAATTTATAAAGATCATCGATACGAAGGATTTTCAGAGACTGCACTGGATCAGACAGTTAGGCTTATGTTATCTGGTATATCCCGGTGCGGTTCACACAAGATTCCAGCACTCCCTTGGAACAATGCATCTCGCATCATTGTTTGGTGAAAAGTTAAACACTGAACACAAGACTGAACTGGCCCTATCAGCACTCTTGCACGATATTGGACATTTTCCGTTCAGCCATTCCTTTGAGGACTACTTCAAACAAACCATGAATAAGGATCACGAGTCAGTTGGAATAGACATAATAATGGGAAAAACAGAGGATCAGGCAGTCGCATTAGAGATAGAGAAAATCGGGGTAGACCCATCAGTTCTCGTCCACATTCTGAAAGGTGACAAACCTGAATTTTCAATTGAGAGCAGTATTGTCAGTGGATCACTGGATGCAGATGAAATGGACTATCTGGTCAGGGACAGTTATTTCACCGGAGCCGGAAATTTATCCCTGAGTATCAAGAGATTAATAGACATAATCAGATCAGACGGCGATGAGCTTTACATAGAGGAGAAGGGTGTTACATCTGTTGAATCAATTCTCATATCCCGTTTATTGATGCACAAGTCAGTTTACTTCCACAAGACTGCCAAGATTGCTCAGAAGATGATCGAACGGAGTCTTTGGAGGTACAGTGGGACACCTGACAGTATTTACAGAACCACAGACGGTTTATTGCTGGAGAAATTAAAAAATGACAACAACTGTAAGGAAATAATCGATAACATCGAAAATCGCAGATTGCTAAAAATAATTTTTAAAACAGATAAAGTGAAGATGAATGAGAATGAAATTAGTGAAATTCTCAGGAAGCAATTTCCCGATTTGATTGTGGACTTCATTCCACCCCTC
>JAJZXP010000337.1 GCA_021806345.1 Thermoplasmata archaeon
TATGTAATCAATATCGAGCTTTCCCATTAGCTCATAGATTGCTTTCAGTGTCCTGCTGTCAAAGAGCAGATCCGAAGTTTTTCTGTCCATCCCCTCCTTGAAGGAGAACAGTTTTTCTTTTATCAGTTGTTCCAGCGCCGATCTGTCATTTTCCATATTACTTGAAACAATATTATTAGATTTCTCAATTACTACCATAGCCCAATTATCTCTATTACATATAGTATTTAAACCCATAAAAGAACATCGCATGGTTTTTGTCGCTTTGAAAAATAATTCGGACTCGTTTTCGTATTTTGTGTCTCATAGGATCTTTGAAAAACCAAAAAACGACCCGTGGTTTATGTACTCACGGGTCACCTTTTGGGATATAATAATATACGAATAAATGTAACTATATTATGAATCCAGCCAAGTACTGTAATTGTCAAGGGAGACGGGTTGCATGAAAGCCTTAAATTCTAATCTTTAATTGATGCATCATGGACAAAACAATGAAACAGAAATTTAGACAGCCTTTTGGCTACTTTATGGAACACTTAATTGCAAAGTATTTTCTTTCAACAGGAGTTTTTGAAATGGACCATGGACATAATCATGCATACGAATGGAATATAAAATTAGAGAAAAACGATTTAAAACAACTAAAAATACTATTAGACATATTAAACATAGATATCGAAGAATACAAAAGATCAATTATTGAAATTCTTAAGGGTGAAAGAATAATCGATGTGAATTCCTTAGAAGTAATAAATAAGTTGTTTACACTTAGGGATAACAAAGCATTATGGCAAGAAAAATTAATCCTATATTCAACTTCAAATCTCGTAGCATCAAACCACATAGAAATACTTAGAATTGAAGGAGGTAAATTAATAGTTAGTGAAATTAAAAGTCAATATGGACCGAACCCTGATTATAGAATACAAATCGAATTCCAGCAAATTAACACTCTTGCACAATTAACCAATGCAGGCATACGCACTTCATTGATATACGTCATTGCTCTGCCAGAACCAAGGTTTGTTGAAATTCCATTCATAGCGTTGTATGATATATTCAATCAATATGACGATTTTAATGGGAAGATGTTTACCACAGAAAACTGGACTTCAATTAGAATCCGTATCCCTTTTGAATATAGGAAAGATTTCAGATTTAAAACCATAGATAAATCACTTCATAACTATAAAGACGAGAATTCACTATTTAATTCAATACTAAACGAATTTCCAGATAAGTTCAATCACCTGAAGGAATTATTAAATTGATATTTTCCTCCAAACAGTTCCACTACGACTCTGATAATAGTTATGACCACTGTAGAAATTAACACAATTATGAGAACGATGATCACCGAGCAAAAGAGGCCCAATGACGCAGAAAATCGATAGGCACTGCAGAATCATATAAAATCATCCACTGTCTCTGTGAAAATCAACATTATATAGACCTCCGTACCGATTATCGCAATGAGGACGGTCATCAAGGAAATGGTCCATATCTCAGTAACGGATAGATCTGATGCAATGATGCCAAAAATATCTGCAATCCCGCCGCCTTTCTGTCCCATGATGTAGTCTGTAGCCACATTTATCAATCCGATTAAGCCGTTCCAAAAGTAAAGAAATAGTACACCTGATACAAAACACTACCATCTAAAAACCTATTTCTTAAGTTATTCCAGATATAACAGAAGAAGTAGAAAAGCACGCTGTTTCTGTAAGATTATTCGCTTTAATTTTCATGGAACTTCCGATAAAAAATAACATTTAAACTCAAGAACGAGACCTCGCCGAGCCCTTCAAAGCATGAAAATAGAATTTGAGATGAAAGCAAAATAAGAACCATACGGGCTTTGCTGTGAAAATACATCAGGGATTTATGATTTCTTCTCGTTAGTGTTTTTATTGATTTCACCCATGAGTTTCTCCATATAACTCATTCCATCCTCCTTCATTAGAACTTTAATATTATCTAAAAATGCCTGCATTAGTCGAGCGCCTAAATCATCAAACCCAAGATCCAGAACCATTCCTGATAATATTGCAAAATCGAAAAACATGAATTCTCTGCTCTGAATCATTATTGTCAGACCTAAAGCGGCGGTGAAATAGTTAAAGGGGAAAACATTACTTTGGAGAGTTTTGAAGAATTCAAGATATCCTGAATAGCTTTTAGGGCGCTTGTTGTTTTTAATTATGCTTTCAAATCTACCTATCACTTCCTTGTCCAGCGCGATTGAATCTATCTTTGACTTAATTTCTTCAGGTAAAGAACGCATATACGAATCATCTAGTTTGAATAAGAGGGGAACAGAATCTTCTTTACTTCCAGGTTTAGATTTCAAAAACAACTTTGTCGCATAACTTAGATTTATATTAAAAAGGGAACCTAAATATATGAACTCTGTAAATTCCCAATAATGCGGAAAATCTCTTATAATAAAATTAATGGTCTCTTTAATGCAATCCGTATCCTTTATCCTCTTAGCGAGATCTTTATGGTTATCACCTACTATCTTCTTGATACTCTCTAAATTTTGAGCGGTGGACTCGGAAAGCCTTAGTATATAATTACCACCCTTTAAGTCTGAGATTTTGTTGCCATACTTAGAAAGATAATCCTCAATAATATGACGTGTATGAAAGTTTTCGTTCAGATTATTTTCCTTGGATTGTAGTTTTCGGTCAAATTCACCCTTGACAGGGTGCCCTATGTTTATTGGATAGAGATATTTTTTTTCTGCTAAACTGTTTATAAATTTTACACGTGCAATTTCTGATTGTGATAGTTTCTCGGATACATAAGCAACCATCCCCTCCAGTATGTCTTTTATTTCTAGTAAAGTATTAGAGATCTGTCCCTGAAATATCGGCATCAGTGTCAAATACCGCAATGCTTGAAACTCATATCCACTCAGAGCAATGGAAACGTTTTTTTGATGCATGTATGCGTATATACAAAGAAACATATAATCTCTTTGGCTAATATCAATAAAGGAAGAAAGTATTTATACACACATAATATTTCCATACATATGGACAGATTTAGTTTGTATGTAAAAAGCAAGGAGCTGGGTTTAATCCGAAGAAAGGCAAAGAGGCTGGGTTATTCGGTCTCACGTTTGATGGTTTTTGCAGCTTTGAATTATGAACCTATCAAAACGGTTAAACCAGAGAACGCAAGCAATGAAAACGCTTTGAACTTAGAAGAAACGCATAAGAAAAGCGGTCCGGTGGCCGCAACGAAAGCACCGCAGTTTCACGGAAGTGAGAACTTGAATCATGTCAAATCTAAACATTGAAACGAAAAAAGAGAGGGGTCCCGAGAAGGCCACATGGTTAAGCACCAGGGCACAGAGAATCAAAGAACTTCAAGAACTCTTGGCGGAGCTATTCGATGGTAAGAAGGAGGGCCAGAAAAAATGAAAAAAGAAGAAGGGAAAACCCCACCTGTGCATCAAAATGTCAAAGTGCCTAAAAAAGGTATTGTGTTTGAAAAAACAACCATTGGAGCTGTATTACATTTAGATGCTGGTGAGAGGAATGTTACTCATGACGAATTGCAGCAGCTTCAGTCCGGCATAATTCCCCCCGGACTCGATGGAAAAATGACACCGGATGAATTTGAGAAGATCAAGAAATCCGTGAAGAACGAAACAAAAGCCCCCTTTCAAACAAAATCCGGGTCAAAAGTTTTTCTGGGAAAACAATACCGTCGCGTTAACCCGGCGCTGGACTTTATAGATGATCGTTTAATGATTCTGGTGCCGCTGCCTACGGAGAAGCCTATTTTTGACAGAAAAGGAGAAATGATCGGAACCCGGACTGATATTGATAATTTTGTAATAACGAGCAACAGAGAAGTGCTTGATTGTATTGCAAGCGAATTTACAAAAATGGACTTGATTCCATGGATCCCTGAAAGTGTTGTTGATCAAAGATGGTCCGCTCGTTCATTGGAATCATTCATTCGGGACGGTACGAGCATGGACCCCAGCGAGGTGTTCAGAGAAGTTAAAGGAACTTGGGATTATTTCATGGACCTAGGCACGAATCAAGGGGCCGCTGTTGCATGCTCGCTGTATATTTTTCTGACCTATTGCTATCCTTTGTTCCCATCAGTCCCTTATGTGAGATTCACAGGGTCAAAAGGCGCCGCTAAATCAAAAGCAGGGGCTATTTTCGAACAGATCTCGTTCAATTCTCTGAATGCCGTTAATGTGAGTCCGGCGTCCATGTTCCGAACAATCCAGGACACCCGCGGCACCCTGATCATTGACGAAGCGGAAGCATATGGCAAAAGGGGGCAGAAGAGCGAATCCCAGGAAGCACTGAATCAAGTGATAAATTCGGGGTGGCAAGCTCAGGGGAAGGTGCCGAGGATTGAGACACAAGGCACAAAGAGGGTTCGTGTAAATTACTCTACTTATGGGCCGAAGGTTATCTGTGGAATTAACAGCGTTACTGAAACTCTCAGAGACCGGAGCTACGAAATTCTGTTAGTTAAAACCTTGGATAGAATAAAATCGGGCCGGACCGTGAGGGAAAATGATCCAAGATGGCAGCGACTTAGAGACATGATCTACGTCTTCATCATGAACTATTGGCAAGAAATCAACCAAATAGCGGAAAATGAAGAAATAGAGAACCGGCTCAATCTCATAGGCCGGGAATTTGATAAAGCTAAACCTCTCCTGGTGCTCGCTGCCTTCTTCACAAAGCATGCCGGCGTGGAAGGAAAATCCTTAATTAATGAAACGTGGGAATTCCTTAGCAATCAACAGGAAAAAGAAACGGAAGTTCAGCTCGATTCCATCGAATTTTCCATAATCGAAGAATTGGAGTTATTGATCAAGGCTGAACTTCAGAAAGTCCTCGAGTACAAGAAGATGGAAGATGCGGAACTTGATGAGATACCAGTCCAAATTAAATTGATAGAGCTTACCGAGATGGTTGCGACAGCTGAGGGGATCGATGTAACGAACCCAAGGTTCAATAAAACGAGATACTCAAAGATACTGAAAGATAAGCTCTTGAAGATGGGCGTTTGTAAAAAAATCCTGAAGGGGCATTCAAATTTTGTGTATTTCAAAGTTACCAGTAAGGACGTCAAAACCGCTAAAGTGCGCTACCGCATAGATGAAGATGAGAAAGACGATAACCACGATAACCATGGTCACCGTGATAACCTTGATAACCTTGATAACCAAATCAATTACGATAACCAAATCAATTACGATAACCAAATCAATTACGATAACCAAATCAATTACGATAACCAACACGATAACCAACAAAAAATTACGGAAAATACAGGGTCTAACAACGATAGGGTTATCGTGGTTACTAAGGTTACCACATGCGAGACGGGAGAAACAACAAAATCACGGGAAAAATCAGATAAAAACCCCGCAGAAAACGGTACCTTAAAAGAAAAAAATAGTTGTAGTAGCCCTCATGACACGGACAATTCAACGTCTAATGATAACCACACAAAAACCAATATCCACGAGCAAAAAGAAGACGTTAGTCGTAAAATGGAATATGCGGATCAATTTCCGATCACCCATGAAGATGGAGACACGATCTGGGTTCAACTATCCAATATGGGTTACCTTGTAGATCCGAACTCAGGGATCACAATCGACAGTAAGCACTACAAGATCGGCATCCATGGGATCGGAAAATTGGCGGATGATAAAAAAACAAAGCTCATCAGTATAATGGATAAGGAACACTTCACACAGCAGAATGATGGGGCATTAGGCGTAAGGTGGTTTTCAAGGCCACTCAAGAGGGGGGTGAACTCATGAACCCCGTAAGCCCACGTCAGATTAACTGGCTAAGGCAGTTAAGCATTGCGTCCCGGGATGAAATAAAGGTTATGCTGCAACCTGCAACCACATGGATTGAACTATTCGATGTGATTCAGCATGTTCCCTCAAAGCCGATCCATTCCAGGACGATTCTAAGAAACGAATTGATCCTTGAGATCGATAACGATAACTGGAATGTTGTAAGGGATGGTACCAGAGACATACTCACGTATCTGAAACAATGGGGCGCTAAGGACTCATATTATCTCAGCTATTCCGGCAATCGCTCCATCCATGTGCATGTTTTCACAGACTGGACCAGTGTGGAAATAGCTGAGGATACAGCAGAGTTGATCAATGGTCATGACGATGTGTTATCCAGTATGAAGGCCTATTGGACAAGGCAATTCAATCTTGCAACTGGTGCATCCCTTGATACGCAGCTGACAGGAAGGCATCTTATCAGGATGGAAGGGGGATTCAATGAGAAATCTCATAAATTCTGCACCATGATTGATGATATTCCTGAGGACAAGCCCCAATATTATGAAATAACCATCCCCGATAGATTGCCCCCTTCAACCTGGAACCTTTCCAGATTCACCAGTGAGATCAACTCATTCCTTAGGATCCATTATAAGCCCAAGCCGGTTTTTCAATACAATCATGGGAAACCCTTCAATCCTGAATCTTTAATCGACATTCTCAGACCAGTCTATATCCCGGGGCATCGGCACATGCTGGTATTATGTATTGCCGGATGGTTGAAGCGCCATGGTATTGCAGAGGTACAAACCAGAGAGATCATAAGGCAGTTGAATCCCCGTGATCTTACGCCCGCTAAGACCATGGGAACCATAAAAGGTGTGTACAAGGCATCGGAAACCGACAAGATCCCGGGATTTCATAAACTCATATCGATCATTGATGAACTGGTAATCCAGAATGAAATAAGCCAGTTCACAGCAGATCAGGTCAAGACATCATTGAAGAATGTATCGAAGCCTAACGGGGTGACGGCATGAGCATTCCCAGGGCAACCGACCCACAAAAAAGGGCGCTGAAGAATCTGATGTACAGCACCCAGAATATTACATGTGTCCTTGAGTTCATGGAAAATCATGGCAAGCGATACCTGAACGAATTAAGCGTTACTGAGGCAAGAGATCTCTTATCCGCATTGCTTGGGAAGGAGGGAACCCGGGCATGATAGCACAAACCCACATTGAATCCATCAGCCCCTATGACACTCTAAAAAGGTACAGGGGGGGGAAGGTAAAGGTTGCCGGTGGGGATCTGATGCCAATGCCGGATATTACAGTCCATTATTTTTCAAAGGACAGCGAGGGGCACGCTAAAATGCCCGGAAGTGAGAGCATGGAAAAGGGAAAAACAGTAAAGAACACAAGGAGGAGATTGGTAAGCCTTATCCCTCCAGTGATAAGGAGAAGGCTTGATGCACTGAAGAAGAAGGTTGCGGGGGCGTCAAAAGAATGATAATGCCGGAAACAAAGAAGAAAGACTGGAAAGACCACGACAGGGATGCCCGTTCCGATGAACCGAGGAACTACAGCAATCCCGATCCGTTGAACTGCGGACTGGAAGGAAAGTCGGTGACCGTCACACTGGTGAACGGGAGAATCGAATCCGGGAAGCTCGTAAAAGCGGGTCAGTATTTCATTG
>JAJZXP010000189.1 GCA_021806345.1 Thermoplasmata archaeon
TTTGTCTTAACCAATATAGAAAATTTTTAAATAACATAGTTTTTTCATACATCTAGGTAAAAGATTTGAAAATAGAAGTTGGGCAACGGTTTGATTTTGAGGTGGACCGGGAGGATGTGATGTCTGTGGACAGGGGTTCCATAATAGCCACCTGGTATCATCTTGGCAATCCAATATATGTGGAACTTTCGATGACAAAAAGCCTGGCGGAGGAGATGAGGGCCCATTTCTATAACACAAGAAGCAGAACAGCCTTGCTTTCAGTTGCAAGGATATCAAAAACTAAATATGTCGTCAGTCCCACGGTAGTCCTCATAAACAGGAAGGCAAAAGATCTGAAGATAAAATAAATTTGAACCTGAAGATAGATTCACCGGTAGTCATAGAATCCCTTTCCAGATTTCCTTCCATTATCTCCTGCTGCGACCATTCTCTTAAGGTTATAAGGAGCTCTGTATTTCTGGTCTCCGAAATCCTTTACGAAAACTTCAGCAACATCAAGCAGTATATCAAGACCTACCATATCGGCAAGCTCCAGTGGACCCATAGGCATTCCTGCTCCAAGTTTCATTGCCCTGTCTATGTCTTCCTTTGAGGCAATTCCTTCGCCATATAGTGCTATAGCCTCATTTATCATGGGGACGAGAATCCTGTTCACAACAAACCCGGGCGATTCTCTTACACGTATCGGTGCCATGCTAGTTCTGTGATTCCTGAGTCCGGAAATGAATGAAATTACCCTATCAACAGTGGAATCCGAAGTCCGAAGACCAGGCACTATCTCCACAAGAGGGAGAGTATATGGCGGGTTGAAGAAGTGGGCTATCACTGTGTTCTCCGGCCTTGAATATGATCCTGCAATCTCGGTTATGCTTAGTGAAGAAGTGTTTGAAGCAACGATAGTTTTTTCCGGGAGAATGCCTGAGAGTTTTCTAAAGAGATCCCGCTTAACTTCCATTTTTTCGAATACTGCTTCAAACACGAACTCTGAATCTGCTGCTTCTGAGTAATCAGTCGTTGCATGAACCTTTTTCATAATATCTCTGGCTTGCGAGTCTGGATCGCCTTTGGGAAACTTCTTTCTTATTGTGGTCTTCTGATCTTCAGTGAGATTAATGCCCATTGACTCAATTTTGTAAATCTCCTTTTCAGCCCGTCCTTCTGCAAATTTGAAATTAGACTGCAGGACCCTTTCTATATTCTTTTTCCCCCTTTCCAGTAATTTTTCATCGAGATCGATCAGGGTGACCTCGTATCCGTTAAAGGCCATCACTTCAGCAATGGAGCTCCCCATATTTCCTGAACCTATAACTGTCACACTGTTTACAGAAGAATCAATTTCATCCATACTGAAGTATTGTTTCAGAATTTATAAGTGTATCAGGCAATCTAGGTGAAATTATACAAATTTTCCATTATGAAAAGATTAAAATATCATAATTCATGTATATTTTTGAAGCCTATGGCCAGGAACAGAGTTTCTAGAGATGACCTGGAAATAGCCAGCAACGAAGAGTGGGAGGAAATACTCTCAGAAAATGAAAGAAAGAGGGGGAGAGAATCAAGGAACAACTCTGGTTCTATCGCGAGGAAATAGACATACCTCCCTTATGTTCGGAAGATTCAAGAGGATCATCGTGAGTCTTTCCAATCCGATGGCCCATCCGGCATGAGGAGGCATACCGTATCTGAATGCATTCAGGTGAAAATTAAAGTCTTCAGGATTCAAACCTTTTTCTATTAACCTATTTTCAAGCATTTTGGGATCGTGGACTCTCTGAGCCCCGGAAGTTAATTCTCGCTCTCCATACTGAAGGTCAAAAGAATTTGTAACATCAGGGTCCCCCGGTTTTGGCATTGTGTAAAAGGCTCTTACCTCTGAAGGCCACTCGGTAATGAAGTAGAAACCTGGAAAATTTCTGCCTATCAATCTTAACTGCTCTGGACTGAAATCATCGCCAAATTTTGCTTCTTGGCCCTCTTTTGAAAGAAGATTTATGCATTCCCTGTATGTCACTCGGGGGAATGGGATTGTCTGTATCTTAAGATCAGGATTAATCTTTTTGACCTCATCCCCGAATTTTTCAAATACCTCTCTGAGTCCACTGTTAACCGACTCTTCCAGGACCTTCATCACATCATTGTGGTCACAGAAGCTCATCTCTATATCGATGCTTGTGAACTCATTGAGGTGACGCACCGTATTGTGCTCCTCGGCCCTGAATGCGGGGCCAACTTCAAATACCTTATCCATTCCGGAGGCCATGAGCATCTCTTTGTACAGCTGTGGGCTCTGGTTAAGGAAAGCATCTTTATCAAAATATTTTACCCTGAAAAGGTTTGCTCCCCCTTCGGTTGCCGATGCCACGATCTTTGGTGTATGAACCTCCTGAAAATCCTTTTCATGCATGTATTTCCTTATTCCCCACAGAAGGCTGCTTTCAATCCTGAAAATTAGATTATGGGAAGGCTCCCTTAAATCAAGGGTTCTGTTGTTTAGCCTCGTTTCAAAATCAGACTGGATACCTTCAAAAATTGCCAGAGGAAGTGGTGCTTCAGAACCGTTAAGAACTTGCACTTCTCTTGCGGTTATTTCAACCCCCGACTTGGCTCCGGAGTTTAAGGAAACATGCCCTTTAACGGAGACCACAGATTCCCTGTTGACATTTGTTATTTCATCATTTGCCGAAACATTTTCCGGCTTTATTGTTATCTGAACAGTTCCGGTATGATCTCTCAGAACCATGAAAGAAAGTTTCTTGAGTTTTCTAATTTCCTGTACCCAGCCAAATAAATGCACTTCATCTCCGTCTTTCTTATCTGAAATCTGGCCAATATAGGTCCTATGCATATCTACCCAATAGCGCAGATACCATTAAATTTATCTTAAGGTTCGTATTATTCAGATGCTAAATACAAAGGTACCTGGCAGATTGGTTTAAAGGGACAGCAATGTTTGATCTCTCTATGAATATTGATAAATTATTGAAAATAGCATTGATTACCCAGGGCTACAAGATCGACCTCGTAGAGACACTGGTTATTGCCCTTATCGTTGTGTTTGCTGGCCTTATGATAATGAAAACAATAGAATCCCAGAAAGTTAAAAAAGTCACGGGAAAAGAATCAATGACAGGCAAGATTGCTACTGTTGTCAATGACCTTGATCCAACTGGATGGGTATCTGTCGAGGGCGTGAGATGGAAAGCAAAGTCTAGCGATGGAAATAAAATTTCTGAAGGGGAAAACGTGAGAATTCTAAGGCTGGATGGCCTTATCCTCCTCGTGGAAAGAGTCAGGTAGAATAGTTGTCAGTTGTCCTCACCATTACGATTTTCATCTTCTGCAAGAACTGCATGAATATTATTGGTTTATAAATAAAGTAAGTATAGTGTTATGATGTCAGGTTATATTCTCGGATTTGACGTTGGCGGCACAAAGATTTCAGCTGTTCTTGGAAAAAGCGATGGTAAGATTGTTGCGTCTATTAGAAAACCCACAGTTAGGCACCTGGGGCCAGGAAAGCTTCTGAGTGATTTCACAGAGATGGGTTGGAAGCTTCTTAACGACAATGGAGTCTCCAGACCAGACTCAATAGGCATTATTTTTGCCGGCCTTGTTGATTCTGCCAGAGGTATTGTCATATCATCCCCAAATATACTTGGACTCAAGAATTTTCCAGTTGCTGCAAAACTTTCGGAGGAGTTTCAGGTTGAGGCTTTCCTTGAGAATGACGCAACTGCTGCCACTATTGCCGAGAAGATTTTCGGATCTGGAAAAGGCGTTGATAATTTTGTTTACATTACACTCAGCACAGGTATAGGCGGAGGGGCTTTCCTTAATGGAAAACTGTATAGAGGAGCTCATGGAATGGCAGGCGAACTTGGACATATGGTTGTCATGTCGAATGGCCCTGTCTGCGGATGTGGCAGGAGGGGATGCCTGGAAGCAATTGCAGGAGGGAGAGGCATTGCAAGAAGGGTTTCTGAGAATATAACAGCTGTCAGGGAAAGTGAGCTTCTTTCTTCATTGAAACCTAATGAGATAGATGCCAGGAAGGTATTTGAGCTGAAGAGAAAGGGCGATATGTTTTCTCAGCTTATAATTGAGGAGACGATCTACTACCTCTCTGTAGGACTGGTAAATATTATAAATATTCTTGACCCCGAAGTGGTGATTATAGGTGGAGGGATCGCTGCTGCAGGGAACGAACTTTTCACGCCCCTAAAGAATGCAATAAGAGAGGAGTTCAAAAGCATGTACAGGCCAGTAAAAATCGTCAGGGGCCTGAAAAATGGCCATGATTTATCAACAGTGGCCCTTCCTCTCTTTGTTAAAGAGAGTAATTCAACCTAATCCTATCATTATTTCTCAATTTTCTTCTTCAGTTCCTTTATCTCTTCCTGAAGCTGCTTGTTTAGAGGATTCTTCCTGGCCTTATCCTCTAGTTCCTGGAGCTTGTTCTCAAGGCTCTTTTTCTTTCTGTCAAGATCCCTCTTTCCCAATCCCATGTCACACCATATACCCAAGGAAGATATCTTTATTTCTGTGTTATTTTTTATTCATATCAGCAATGAAAGAACCAAGCCTTAACTTTAATAATATTTTTCTTATACTATTCAGATGGCTGACGAAATAGACCTGAAAAAAGCAGATGATATGATCAGAAAGGAAATAGAAGGAATTTCAAGAGATGATCCAGTGGAGGAGATTCCTGTTTACACCCACCACATTTTTCAGATTCTTCTTGAAGAGTTCTCAAACTCTGAGGATGGGAGAGAAGTTTTTTCAATTGACAATACAGTCAAATATGCCCTCAATTTTGAATTCTGTGAGATGAAGGATGCTGATGGCCTGGTCGGAGAATACGAAGAATTACCCTCCAAGGAAGACCTTTCAAGGATTGAAACACTTGTTTTTGAGGTTGAAGGAATGCATAAAT
The DNA here is from genome assembly GCA_021806345.1 of Thermoplasmata archaeon. Next base: position 4,943 of record JAJZXP010000189.1, read on the forward strand.
CTAAACTTACAGAAATTGAGGTTACAAAGGAAACGATATTCTGCAGCCCTTCCAGAGAGAAGAAACATCTCATGTTGTTACAGAGGGCAATACTGCACAGAAGATTATCCTGATCCTTCTGTCAGTAAACTACAGGCGCCTCTTTTACCTGTATTTCTTCAAGTCCTCTTGTTAAGATAAAGGCAATTAGTGCTGTTATTATGGTAAGTGCAAATACGATACCCCAGTACTCCAGGCTAAGCCCTCTGTACAGATGGGGATTGCTTAAAATTAGAAGATCAGTGTAGACAAGACCCCCATCTATCGCAGCATGCACAAGCACAGAATATGCAAGAGAAATCACTTTTCTGGACTTAATATGCCCCCATTTCAGTATGAGTGAGGTGGAAGGATGGAAAACAAGAGATTCAACAGTATTGAAGAAAATTAGTAGAACTGCAAAGCCCGTTAGGCTGGCAAATTCTTGAATATTTCCTGCCATTAGAACTGCTATGTCAACAAAGGAAAACCCGAGACCTACGAAAATGGTAAGCGAAAGCTTTCTTGTATCAACCGCCACGAATTTTGAAAACTCCTGGCAAAAACCTGCTGCTAGTCCAATAAATACTGAGTAAAGAACGATATTACCAGATTCAAAATCAAGTAGAGTTTTAGACAGGGAATGGGCACCCACTGTGAAGAGGAAATATATGGACAGTACAGACTCTATAATCTCCTGGACGACAAGAGCAACCACCATGAAGAGGATGCCAATTCCGATTGCACCCAGTCTTGACTTAAATCCTATTGAAGGAGTTTTCTGGACGGTGTCCATTCTGTCTTAACCTTTTAAGATAAGGAAACTCTTTCTGGTTCTCCGGTCATGTCTTCCACAACAACTGCAGTGCCATATGCAACAATTTCTGACATGGTCTGGCCTATCTCAGAGGAATCAAACCTCAGATCAATAACAGCATTGGCTCCGAGCTGTTTTGCGTTGTCCCTTAACCTGTCCATGGCATGGCTTCTTGCATCAGAAAGAAGTTTGACATATTCTGTAATTTCTCCACCTGCGAGTGATCTGAGGCCTGCCATTATATTACCTCCAAGACCTCTGCTCCTTACTGTAATTCCCCAAATTGTGCCTATAACTTTTGTAACTCTCTTGCCTGGGACATAATTTGTCGAAACAATTATGACATTATCTGCCATTTTTTATCGCTCTTTATATTTAAATAATATATAAATCTTTTAGGCAATTGTTCTATTGACTACCTTCGGAAGTGCCTTGAGACAAAGCCTACAAGAATTATGAGTCCTACCAGAAGAAGTATTATTCCAGCCTCAAGTGCCCCAAGCTCACTCTTAAGGGTTGTGGCAACAGCATGGAAAACAGTTCCAATGAAGTATCCTCCAATAATGACAAGAATTAATCCTACAAGGATTCCAATGTACTTAGTCCTTTTTTCCATATCTTCACATAGTGATGATGCATTTAAAATATTATTCTTTTGCAACCACCTTGTTTACAGTCACTACAATCATCCTTTCAAATTTCCATATTTTTCTCGGAAGTTTCTATTCATTTTAATTTCATCGGATTTATGCCTTAAAATACATGAATTTTCAATCCCTCATTAAATATCAAGAATCTGAATTGTGGAAGTATATGTTAAAGGATTTGACTATAATTGCATGGAGTACGATGTTTAGAACATATTAGTTAAATTAAATGGTATTTTATCTTTAAAGAACTGACGATTTTCATTATCTCCCTTGGCCTGTTTCCTGTTTTTATGTTTGACACAATCATTAGATTGTATTCAATTGCCTTCAGTCCAATTGCAGTATCATATGATCTCTTCCTGTTGTATCAGATGTTCTCTGCCCTCATTATCTCTTCAAGGATGGAGAATGTCCTCTCTATTTCCCACCTGAGGGAATACATGGACGAGTATTCCCTCCTAAGATCAATGCCAATTCTGCGGTTCACCGACAGATGGTCGGTAACAATGCCTCTCCTCTTATTGGTATCAATTATGGGAATGGAATGTGTATTATCAGACATAAAATTCTATAGGTATGAGGCATCGCAAGCAGAATATCCCACGATACAGGAGAAATCCCTGACCAAATCGATCAGGCCCCTGGATACACAGGAATCATGGATATTCCCTTTGGTGATTAAGCCGTTCATGACAAGAAGAGTATCCACATCAAGTGTCATAATGCATTTTCTTCCATATTCCCATCACTTTGTTGTCTTTGACCATCCGCTATATGGATCTCTGTAATTTCCCTAGTAGTTTCTTTTTATTACTGTGGAATATTTGCATGTGTGGGTCTTTTTGGAATCTAATGCTGCAATTTCCTTCATGGAATACAGTAATACGATCTCGCGGTTTATTGCATGTAGATCAAATGATCTTGCTCTCCTCGATAGGGTCTGGAATGAGGGTATATCCCTGACTCCAACCATTGCCAGATACTCCTCATGATTATTGAGGAATATCCTGGCAGATCGA
>JAJZXP010000048.1 GCA_021806345.1 Thermoplasmata archaeon
TGCCACCAACTGGAAATGCAAACTTCGCATGGGTTCAGCACTTCATACATCACCTTTCACCCACAGGAATAACAGGTTTTGTTCTTGCCAATGGATCAATGAGTTCCAACACGTCCAATGAGGGTGAAATAAGAAAGAATATCGTTGAATCAGATCTTGTTGACTGCATGGTTGCCTTACCGCCGCAACTGTTTTTCAACACCGGTATACCTGCATGTTTATGGTTCGTTACAAGGGACAAGAAGAACAACAAGTTCAGGGACAGAAGAAATGAAATATTATTCATAGACGCAAGGAACATGGGAACCATGATAGACCGGAGACACAGAGTCCTGACAGATGATGATGTAAATAAGATTTCAAGCACGTATCATGCGTGGAGGGGCGAAATGCAAGGTTATGAGGATGTAAAAGGATTATGCAGATCAGTGAAATTTGAGGAAGTAAAGGATCAAAACTGGGTTCTCACACCGGGAAGATATGTTGGTTCCGAAGAGAAGGAAGATGACATGGAAGAATTCGAGGAGAAGATGCATCGGCTGACAGCAGAACTATCTGAACATCTCAAAAAGTCAAAAGAGCTAGAAGATGAAATAAGAAAGAATCTGGGGGGGATTGGATGGCAGATTTAGGCATCTCCGAGTTTACCTTTGGATACTCTTTCTTACACGAACAAACTGTAAAAAAATGGGGAAGAGTAAGGTCCATCCCAATTTTTCCTAGCCTTATAAAAGAAAAACGGCTAGGCTATGACGTTAACCTCCAATTTAAAGGCAAAGATTACTATTATCAATTTAAATTAAGTGATCTTTTATGGCGTAGCAATTCCAAATTTATTAGAGATGGTACTTATTCCGGCCCATACTACAGGATTAAACTCCATAGAATGTATTTCAACTTACAACATAGAAAGCTTTGGGGTCTTTCACGAAAAAAGAAATACACATATTATGTTTCTCCTGAATGTCCAAATATAGGATTATTCAACCAAGCTTTCCTAAGTGGTCAAGTAACAGATCATTCAAGATTAATCCCGTTGACAAAATGTAGTAATTATCCTCAAAGTGATGATAGGCAGCACTATATAACATATCAACGGGACGACCCAAGCTTTATTCAACATTCTGAAATCAGTAAAAAGAACGATTCGATTCTAGGTAAGAATATTGCAGGCTTGTACGAAGAAGGCCAAAAAAACTCTGAAATGCTAGACGATAATTTTGCAAGTCGAGTTTTGGATGATTCATTGACAATATTAGAAGATTACGAAGAAAAGGACGCATCTACCTATGATTTCATAAAGTCCAATAAAGATAAATTGGAGACCGTTTATGATAAGCTTTCTTTCTCGGCAAACATTCTATGGGTGACCCTTGGAGTTGCAATGATAATTGTTGGTGAGGAATTGGAATGAGAGGTTTCGTTTATGGAGAATGATGGTATCTTGAGCATTAGGCTGGACAACTGGAAAGCTGTAAAGCTAAAAGAGGTTTGTTCTAAAATTTTTAGTGGAGGTACACCAAATACAAATAAGAGAGAGTACTGGAACGGTAATCTTCCATGGCTGTCATCCGGTGAAACAAATAACAGGTTTATAAGGAGAACAAAGAGTTCTATATCTGAAGACGGAGTTGAAAACTCCAGTACAAGATTGGCCCATGCTAGAAGTACTGTCATTGCATCTGCTGGCCAAGGACACACTAGAGGCCAAGCATCTTACCTATTGATTGATACATACATTAATCAGTCGATAATCGCATTATTCCCAAGGGAAAACCTATTAGATTCAAGATTTCTCTTTTATTCATTGACCCCGAAATATGATCGATTCCGACAGATTTCTGACGACCATAGTATAAGGGGGAGTTTAACTACAAGAATATTGGCCGAGGAATATATTCAAATGCCTCCTTTAAAGGAGCAAAAAGCGATTTCAAAAATCCTCTCAGACCTCGACTCCAAAATAGAACTCAACCAGCAGATGAACAAGACCCTCGAATCCATCGCCCAGGCCATATTCAAGCACTGGTTCATAGATTTCGAATTTCCGGATGAAAATGGTCAGCCTTATAAGTCAAGTGGGGGAGAAATGGTTGATTCTGAACTGGGAGAGATACCGAAGGGGTGGAGAGTTGGTAGGATTGAGGAACTTACCAATGTCTCAAGCGGTAAGAGGCCTTTGGAAAGATCGGAAACCAGAACAGAACTATTTTCAGTAGAACTTATTGGTGCCAGTTCTGTTATGGGATACACAAAAGAACCATTGATAAATGAAAAAGTGATAGTTATTGGGCGTGTTGGAACACATGGAGTAGTTCAAAGAACATTTGGACCGTCATGGCCGTCGGATAACACGTTGATATTCTCATCAACCAATACTGAATATATATTCCAGTGCTTAAAGCGGATAGATTATGAGTCACTAAATGTGGGTTCAACACAACCTTTGATTACCCAAACACAGTTAAAAAAATACCAAATTATAATTCCTTGCAAGGATATTTTGGAAAAATTTGAAACAACTGCTTCGATTCTATACACAAAGGTTTTTACGAACAAACTTGAACTGGAAAATTTGAGAGTTATTTTGGACCTTCTTCTCCATAAACTCATGTCCGGAAAGATAAGAGTCCCACTGGAGGAATAAATGTCAAAGAGGATCTCAGAATCAGATTTGGAAGAACTTTTCCTCGATCTTCTCTCTAAAACCGGATATTCTGTCAAGTTCGGTCCGGACATTTCTCCCGGTGGCCCTAATAGAGAGAGGGAATATTCTGATGTAGTCCTTCAAGGGCGCCTGATTCAGAGGCTGCAGATAATAAACCCGGATATACCAAAAGAAGCTATTGATGATGCATACAGAACCATAGTTAAATCGGAATCTCAGGATATCATATCCGACAATCATTCCTTTCACAATCTCCTGGTGAATGGCATCAACGTTCAGTACAAGAAGAAAGATGGATCCATAAAACATGACAAGGTTTTCATGGTAGATTTCAACAATATGGATAACAATGAGTTTCTTGCAGTGAACCAGTTCACAATCATGGAGGAGAAGCATGAGAGGAGACCGGACATTGTTCTATTCGTCAATGGCATTCCTCTGGTACTGATCGAACTGAAGAATCCGGCGGACGAGAATGCAACAATTTGGTCTGCCTACAGCCAGATTGAAACCTACAAAAATGAGATCAGATCAATATTCAGGTTCAATGAGATAGTGATCATAAGCGATGGCATTGAAACAAGATCCGGAACCATAACTTCACCAAAGGAAAGATTTGCCGCATGGAAAACGGTCGATTATGAAAGACCAGAGGACATGACAAATCTGGAAACAACCATCACGGGTATGTTATCCCCATCTGTTTTGATCGATCTAGTGAGAAATTTCATCGTGTTCGAATCGGAACATTCCAACGGTTCAGTCAGGATATCAAAGAAGCTGGCAGCATACCAGCAGTACAATGCCACAAATAAGGCAATAATATCCACGGTGGATGCAATGGATTCAGATCACAGGGCTGGTATAGTCTGGCACACCCAGGGATCCGGAAAGAGCCTCACAATGGCATTCTATTCAGGCAAGCTTGTCCTTGAGCCAAGGATGGAGAATCCAACGATCATTGTCCTAACCGACAGGAATGATCTTGACGATCAGCTGTTCCAGACATTCACAAGATGCCAGGAACTCTTGAGGCAGGAGCCAAAGCAGGCTGATTCCAGGGATCAGCTGAAAGCCTTGATTAACGTTGCCTCTGGTGGTATCATATTCACCACAATACAGAAATTCCTGCCTGAGGATGGAACAAATGAATTCCCTCTTCTTTCGGAAAGGAAGAACATTGTTATCATCGCAGATGAGGCACATCGCAGCCAGTATGGATTCCGTGTTGACGTATCAAGGGAGGATGCAGATCTGAAATACGGTTATGCCAAATACCTTAGGGATGCAATTCCAAATGCAACATTCATCGGCTTTACCGGAACGCCAATAGAGAAGGAGGATAGGAGCACACCACAGGTCTTTGGTAAATACGTTGACATATATGATGTTCAGCAGGCTGTTGAGGACGGATCAACAGTACGTATATATTACGAGAGCAGGCTTGCAAAGATTGATCTCAAGCCTGAGGAAAAACCCCATCTGGATCAGGAATTCGAGGAGATCACCGAAGGAGAGGAGATATCCACCAGGGAGAAGCTGAAGACAAAATGGGCCAGAGTGGAGAGTGTTGTGGGAAGCGATAACCGTATCAAAACAATTGCCAACGATATTGTGCAGCACTGGGAACAGCGTTCATCGGTTCTGGAAGGAAAGGCCATGATCGTAACCATGAGCAGGCGCATAGCAATAGAACTCCATGACGAGATTGTAAAACTAAGACCTGAATGGTATAATAAAGAAGACGATAGTGGTAAAATAAAGGTCATAATGACGGGTTCTGCAGCCGACGGAGCAAAATGGCAGGAACATATCCGGAACAAGGAGAGAAGGAGGAGGATAGGGGATAGGTTGAAAGATCCCAACGATCCCCTGAAGATAGTCATAGTGAGGGATATGTGGCTCACAGGATTTGATGCCCCCAGTCTTCACACAATGTATCTGGACAAACCCATGCAGGGGCACACGCTGATGCAGGCAATTGCAAGAGTAAACAGAGTATTCAGAGACAAACCAGGTGGTCTGATTGTTGATTATCTTGGGCTGGCTTTTGAACTGAAGAAGGCGTTAACTCAATACACCGATGGTGATAGAAAAGAAACTGGTATACCATTGGAACAGGCTATTGCAATAATGGAGGAGAAGTTCGAGATTGTCCATGATATGTTTGGCACATTCGAATACAGGGCATTTTTCACCTCCGATACAAAGGAGAGGCTGAAGATAATAGAAAAGGCCATGGATCATATCCTCGGAATGGACGATGGTAAGGAAAGATACATGAAGAATGTTACGGAGATGACAAAGGCATTTGCCCTTGTTGTACCGGATCCATCTGCCATAGTCATCAGGGATGATGTCGGTTTCTTCCAGGCCGTTAGATCAGCACTTATCAAGAACACGGAATCAAGGAAGCTTGGTGGTGTATCATCTGAAACTGCAATACAGCAGATACTTTCCAAAGCCCTTGTCTCTGATCGTGTCATTGACATATTCGCAGCTGCAGGATTGAACAAACCTGACATATCCATATTATCAGACGAGTTCCTGGCTGAGGTTAAGGATATGCCACAGAAGAACCTGGCGTTCGAGATGCTGAAAAAACTTCTCAATGATCAGATCAGGATCAGGATGAAGAAGAATCTGGTACAGGCAAGATCGTTCCTGCAGATGCTTGAGAATGCCATAAAACAGTATACAAACAAGAGCATAGAAACGGCCCAGGTGATTCAGGAACTGCTGGATCTTGCTAAAAAGATCAGGGAAGAACAGAACAGGGGAAAGGATCTTGGCCTTAACGAGGATGAGATCGCATTCTATGATGCACTTGCAGATAATGAGAGTGCAAAGCAGGTTCTTGGTGATGATACCCTGAAGACAATAGCAAGGGAACTCCTGGAAATGGTCAAGAGAAATGTGACCATAGACTGGACAGAAAGGGAAAGTGTTCAGGCGAAACTCAGGTTAATGGTAAAGAAGATTCTAAGGAAATACGGTTATCCTCCGGACAAGCAGGAGAAAGCCACCATGACGGTACTGGAACAGGCGAAGTTGCTTGGGTATGAGTGGGTGAATTAAAAAGACATTGTCGACTTCCAGTTGACAGATAGGAGGAGCATAAAAGTGTTAAACCCATAATATTGTGTTAGAACCAACAATATAAGATATTTATGTGTTTCACCTGATTCTTGCAAAATGTGTTGTTTTAATAAAAATCAACTAAATTTTGACAATGTCCTTTTTAGGAAAAGTCTTTAATTATTAATATTATAACTTAATCTTGAAAGTTAGTATTTAGAAATAAAACTTTCAAAGGGTTAAGGGAAGTGTGTGTATGACAGATGTAAAAGATGAAATATTTGATGGAAGACATGGAATTGTTTTGAAGGAAGGAAACTTAAATATAACACCTGATATGTGGAAAATAGAGATGAACACTAGCATAGAGGATCAGGGTGGTGGCCTCAATAGCTTTGACTATGTGGTCAGGCAGAAAAACTCCAAAGAGTTTTTTGTGATTTCTGAACTGAAGACTAATGCAAGAGACCGGCTGGAAGAGATATCACTCCTGTCCATACAATCGAGAAACGTGGGGGCAGCTAAAGGTTATGTTATGTCCAGAAGCAACTTTTCGCCAGCAGAGAGGATGCTTACTGATTCACTTTTCATAGAGAGGATAAAATCAGTAATTTACGGTGGAAGGGAAATGGTAATGATTCCAGATGCGGAAATAAGAAGCGGATATGGTGGCATTAGAATCGAGATGCAGGGTAACTTCCAGAGCAAGAGAAGAGACAAGAGCAAGATCATAGTAGATATCCTTTCCCTGACAGGTCAGGAGAATGGAGCTGGGATTACCAAGATAATGTACAAATGCAATCTTGATTTCAAGTCTGCAGTGACCATACTTGATGATATGAAGAACAAAAACCTTGTTGAACTTGTCAATGACAAGGCAAAGAAAAGTCACTACGTAATTACAAAAGAAGGTCTGAAGGCGCTAGATGACCTGAATCGCATAAACTACTATCTTAGAACAAACTGATGAGGATATTTTGATCCTTTTACCTTATTCATTTTTTTAACACAGTGAGCATGAAACCTCGCACTATTTTTTGGTTGTACGCAAACGAACTGATTCTCTTATAAATACTGAAAGGATCTTATATACATGGGAGTTACGGCTGAATTCACGCCCATGGAGATCTATACCTCCGTAACTTTCCTGCACAAATGCGAGGGGCAACTCTTGGGGTAAACATGGATCGGAAGTGGTCGTAGAAACTTTAAGCCCACTACTTACCGGAAATATCTATCCTGAATCTGAAGCCTTTAATTACCCTTATAAAGATAGTGTACAGAAATTGCTGTAATTTCGAAAAGATCCTGATCAACTATTTTCAGACAATATATTAATAATGAAAATATAAAAAGAATTAACAACTTGCACCTACGTGTTGAATTCTTGTAAAAGTGACCAAAAGAGGAAAATTAAATTTATTATTATTCAAACATTAATATATTCCAGAAACCGATCCCTGAGTATATAAAGAAACTATACTATTCTTTACGTTATATTTTAAATAATTTGATACTTAAACCGAATTTAGTATGGGGACACTGGGATTTGAACCCAGATCTACGGGTCTCTTCCGGTTCATAGTTCCAGTCACTCATCATTCAATCAGACGACCCATAGCTAATCACACCCTGACTGGAGCCCGCTAGGATACCTG
>JAJZXP010000374.1 GCA_021806345.1 Thermoplasmata archaeon
TGCAAGGACATAAGCCATTAAACCAAAGGTAAGATATTGTGACACGGCAATTACACCCAAAAAAATGAAGGAAAAAATAAACCTGGGATTCTTTTTTCTTTCACCTGAATCAATGGATACCTCGGGACTTTCCTTTTCATTGAGATCACTGAACGATTCTTGGAGTCTCTTACCTTTTCTTGATCTCTCCCATATTTTAGACTCAGGAATTATGACTCTCAGATATATCATACTTGCAATCAGAATTAATGAACTTGCAAGCAGAACTACCCTGTCAGAAAAATTATTAACAACCACGAAGAATAGCAATGCCATTAGGGCACTTCCTATATTATCAAAATTCGTTAGAATGGTTAGCCACTTTGGCCTTTGTTCCTTTTCCATTTCTTCTCCAACCAGAGCTAGGGAAGATGGTTCCTCCCCGCCAACCCCGAATTGTGCGAAAATAAGGCCAATTAAAAGCGGAATAAAACTGCTGCTTATGCTTATTATAATAATTCCGATGGTATAACTTGCCATGGTCAGGAGGAATATTCTCCTTCTTCCGTAAAAATCTGCAAGAATTCCCATGATCAAATTTCCAAAAGGTACAGTTACAGGTCCAGCAAGCAAAAATATGAGTTTTCCAGTTTTTGATAAATTTCCAATTATCGATCCTGATGCAGCTAGAGGACCAATAGTTCCTATTATCCCCCAAAAGACAAACGCCATTGAAGTGGAAAACATTAATGCTCTGCGCTCTTTATTCATATCTTGCCACTTCCCCTGAAAAAATTTCATCTTTGGCAAGCATTCCTAAGTTCTGTTTTACTACATTTTCTTTCATTTTCTCCCTCCGCCGGTACTAACCGGATCAGGTTCATAGGGTCGATCCTCACGGATCCTCTCAGCCACAGGCTCCCCTGAACAATACGTAATTACAAAAACGTATAAAACCTTAATCTGTTTATGAATAGTGTGAATAAGATGCAAGGAAGATGGATCAATATTTAACCGTAGTAGACATGATAATCGGATGAAAGTAAGCATCAGAATTATTTCAACTTCCTACAGAACTTATGATACGGAACTGGAAATATTCGGGAGAACAGCAGATGGAAGATCGGTAACAGCCCTCACGGGAAATTTTGATCCTTATTTTGATGTGATAGAACCAAAACAAGAAGAAATTGAAGGAATTAGAAAAAATCCAGAATTCGAGAGAATTGAGGATAAAAAATTGTGGGTTAATGGCGAAATTCGTGACGCAAAGAGAATTTACATTAAACATCCGTACAAGGTGCCAGAGATCAGGAGTCTCTTTGTCTCAAAGGTCATGGCTGCTGATATTCCTTTCCACCACAGATTCATATACGATCTGGATCTGGGATCCTGTGTTGAAATAGAGGGTAGCGAAGTTATTGACGGGAACAGGTATACAACTGATATAACAATTAAAACGGATTTAAAAAGCATAAGGAATATCCAGGATTTTAACCCAGATGTGAAGGTGTTGAGTTTTGACATTGAAAATGCATTTCCCCCATCTGATGGTGACCTTTACGGAAAAATAATCGTGATAGGTTATTCCATAAGAAAACGAAAGGACGCAGATTCTGAAAAAGGATTTATCACTGGAGATGAGAAGGATATTTTAACCAATTTTAACAGGTTAATTGTTGAGAAAGATCCAGACATAATCATTGGATACAATATAGACGGCTATGACCTGCCTGTGATTGAGTACAGGATGACAAGGTATGGACTCAGTCTGGACATAGGAAGAGATAGAACAAAAGCCAGAAGAATTAATGGGCAATTCTGGAGAGTTAAGGGAAGGATCATCAGTGATGTGTGGTGGAATGTTAAAAAAATACTTCATCCAAAGCATGAAACACTTAATTATGTGGCAAATGAACTTCTTGGGGAAGGAAAAGATGATGTTGACAGATTGAATATTATGGAGGAGTTTAAGAAAAGACCAAAGGAGGTCATTGACTACTGCATAAAAGATGCAGACCTTACTCTGAGAATAATGGAAAAGATGAGGGTTGTTGATAGAAATATGTTCATGGCAACTGTGACCAAACTTCCCCTGGAAGACACAACAAATGGTGGGACAAGCAATTACGTAGATTCATTGCTCATCAGACTTGCTACCAAGAGAGATATCGGAGTTCCAATGACTGCTGGTATGAATCTAAAGGACAGGGCTATAGAAGGGGGCCATGTAGAGTCCATAGGATCTGGAATTCATGACATGGTGATAGTTCTTGACTTTAAGAGCATGTATCCTTCTATTATCATGAAATATAATATATGTTTCACAACTCTGAGTGAAAACGGAACAATCAGATCTCCAGCGGGAGTGAAGTTTTTAGACAAGTCTGTAAAAAGGGGAGTAATTCCAGAATTATTGCAGACCCTGATGGAAAGAAGGGATCAGGTAAAAAAGGATATGAAAAATGCAAGGGGTGACGAGAGAGAATACCTTGATGGGGTTCAAGGTGCAATAAAAATTTTAATGAATACATTTTATGGAGTTCTTGCCTCAGCCTTCTACAGATTCACAAATCCGGATCTTGGCAGAAGCGTGACAGCATTTGCTAGGGATACGATAATGGGCCTGATAAAACAGCTTAAAGATAGAAATTTACAGGTTATATATGGTGATACGGATAGTGTTTTCATAGCATCAGGTAAAAAGAATCTCCAGGAAGCGGTAAACATGGGAAAGGAACTCAGCAGCTCAATTTCGTCCCAATTAGATATCATGATTGAATTCGAGAAAATTATGGATCCATTTTTTTCACATGGGGCAAAAAAGAGATATGTTGGAAAAATGGTTTATCCTGAGGATGAAAAGGGTAAAATGCTTGTTCGAGGTTATGAAGTGAGAAGAACAGATTCTTTTGATTTGCAGAGTGAAGCGCTTCAGAAAGTCTTCGACTTTCTCATGGAAAAGAATGTTAAGGGTGCCAGGGAATATTCCGAAAATATACTTAAGCGAATGGTTAATGGTGATACGACACTGGGCATCGAAAAATTAGTGATCTCAAGATCAGTGAAGGATGATTCGTCATATGCGAATGCAAATTCAATGGCTAATGTTAGAGCGGCCAGAAAACTTCAGGAGAGGGGGGAGCGATTTATCCCTGGTATGAAAGTTTCATGGATTGTGACAAACAGTTCAGTTACTCCACAGGAAGTAGAACCTTTTATCGATGGAGAATCGTTTGGATACAAACCTGACTGGGCATATTACGCCAAACGGGTAGAAGAAACTTTGAATAGGGTTTTTGAAAGTGTCGACACACCAATACATATTGCGGATCAGATTTCAAAACCCAAAAAAAGGAGTGCACCAAATAGTAAGAATCTTACACTTGATAGATTCATGAGTGAGTGAAATGCGAGATTTTATTGTCATTGGGGGAGGACCTTCAGGATCTTATTGCGCTCAGGTTCTATCCAAAAAGGGGTATAATACTCTGCAATTGGAAGAACATAAAACTGTGGGGAAACCTGTAGAATGCACCGGATTGGTATCCAGAAGAGTTACAAAAATGGTTAAAACGGATTCCATAGTCAACAGGGTGCACGGCGCAAACGTGTTTTTCCCCAATGGTGAATCTATTTCCATAGGAAAAGAAGAGGAAACTATCGTACTGGAAAGAGATCGATTTGATCAAGATGTTGCAGGCGCAAGCATTGACTCAGGGACAGAACTTCTCCTGAATTCTAGAGTCAGAGACATAAAAATTTCAGATCATTGTGCTGAGGTAGTCTTTAGAAGAAATGGTGAAATCGTAACTGAAAGATCGCTTGCAGTAGTAGGAGCTGATGGAGCAAACAGTATAACCAGGAAATTACTGTATCCTGAACAACGTTTCAAGAGAGTTGTATCTGCGTATCAGATAGATGGTGCAAAACGTCTAGATGATCAGGATAAGGTAAATGTGTTTTTAGGAAGTAAGTACAGTAAGGGATATTTTGGATGGAATACCCCTGCAGGAGATTTTTCGAGAATAGGAACTGCCGGATTTGGAATGTCAAGGGAAAAATTCGAAGTGTTGTATAAAAAATATCTAGAACCAAATAAAATTACAGTTACCGGAGGTCCCATACCCATAAGCTTCCTCGAAAGACCATTTGGAAATAGGAGCTTACTGGTCGGAGATGCCGCAGGGATAGTAAAGCCGCTTAGCGGTGGCGGAATTTACACTGGCATGGTTTCTGGAGAAATGGCAGCGGAAGCACTGGATAAGGCTTACGAGAATGAAAATTTTGGTGAGAATTTTCTAAAAATGTATGATAAACTGTGGAAGAATGTCCTTGGCAGAGAACTCAAGAGAGATTTCAGAATTCAAAAAATGTACGCAAGAATAACGGATTATTCATTTAACAAAATTGGAAAAGCAGTAACCTCCAATAATATGAGAAATTTAATCAGTACTATAGGAGATATTGATTATCCTTCAAAGGTGGTTTTGTCCATAATGTTCCGAAAACCTTCCATATTATGGAATGTTCTTTTCCCAAGGAAGGATCCGGATGAAAGATGAATTAAAATATTCTTTGTTGATCTTAATATCCACTCTTTCATGGGGAGTGACATTTCCGCTGGTCAAAATGTCATTGGAATACATGTCACCGGTGATTTTTCTTGCAATTCGTTTTGCAGTTTCTGCCCTGTTCATGCTTCCTTTCATCAGAAGGCCATGGAACCTCAAGGGATTAAGACAGGGGATAACCGCCGGCTTTTTTCTTTTCCTGGGGTACTATTTCCAGACAGTGGGGCTCTATTACACATCACCTGCAATATCCGGTTTCATCACAGGTCTCTACATTCTTCTTGTTCCAATAATAATGTTTCTCTTCTACAACCACAGAATTTCTAAGATAGACATTATTGCAATTTTTTTGGCAATGTCGGGTCTGGCAGTAATAACTTTGGGGGAACTAAGCAATTTTTCCTTTCAGTTTGGGGATATATTGACACTCATATGTGCTGTTGGTTATGCGTTTCAGATTGTGTACGTAGCGAAAAATAATACGCTTGATATGGTGAAATTTACATTTTTCCAGATGGCAACGGTTTCTCTGTTTTCAACAATGTTGATACCTACATTTCAAGTGTATGCAAATTTTGATGCTCCTGTACTAATATTTACTGTTGGTTTTACGGCGCTATTTGCGGGAGTTGTTGCCTACTTTATAACCAACAAGGCTCTGGTTTATGTGAAACCAGAGAGAGCAAGCGTAATAATGATTTCGGAACCTGTGTTCGCTGCAATTTTCTCCGTAGTAATTGCCAATTATGAAATAACAATTTATATCCTTGTCGGAGGCGCCCTCATGGTTCTGGCAATGTTAGTGTCGATTGTTCTGAATAGCAAGAAGCAGGGGAACGCAGATTATTCTATGAAATAGGTATTTTAAGGCTTAAAATTTAAGAATTGATTAAATATTTCAAGAGAATACCTTAGAATTGGCGGATTCTACTTACTCTTTTACCATCAAAAATCTAGATCGGAAAGTTTGGATTCTTAGCGTTACGCGTTTTATCAGGGCCTTCGGAAGAGGCTCCACTTTTATTTTTCTGCCACTTATTTTTATAATCACATACAAAGTTTCATTTATTGAGACGGGACTTTTTCTTGGGTCAGCCACTCTTGTAATGGCCTTTGTGCAGTACTATGCAGGTATACTCACAGACAAAATTGGAAGAAGAACTATCTTAGTGTATTCTCAAATCCCAGCAGTATTTTTCTACCTTCTTATCTATTATACGGTAGAGCATCCATTCTACTTTCTAATTCTTCTCGGATCGTGGTATGGAACCATAGTTATCAATTCAATTCAGTACCCCGCGGTTCAGGCTTCAGTTGCAGATGTGACTTCCGTAAGGGATCGTCTCTCTGGATATACGATTATGAGAGTTATGGCTAACCTGGGAATCGCAGTAGGTCCCTTGATCGGAGCCTATATGGCCCAGTATGGACTTCAGTACATCTTTCTCATATCAAGCATTGCGACTGTGGTGGAAATTTTTATGCTATTCTTTTTGATGGGCGAGACTTACGATCCTAAGACTCATGAGAAATTACAAAAGGGACAGTTGACAAAAGTGTATACGAATGACAAATTTTTTGTCATTTTCATAGTAATCGGAGTACTACTTCAGATTTTTATGAGACAACGTGGTTCAACTTTTACAGTATATACCATCGTTTTACAAAATCTCCCCTACATGTATCTGGGATATATTTGGGCATTGAACGGAATACTTGTTGTCTCACTGCAATTTCCGCTTCTCAGACTGATGACAAAAATTGGAAATCCAATGATATGGAGAGGAGTGGGAACAATTTTTTATGCAATTTCATTCCTGATTCTAACAGGCTCAACCGAATTCCTATTTCTTGCGTTATTTATGACTATATCTACCTTTGGTGAAGATCTACTTTCTCCGACAACTCAAAGCATTATCACGACTCTAGCTCCTGAAAACATGAAGGGGTCATATGTTGGTGTTTACAATCTTTATTCGAGTTTTGGCGGATTTGGGGGTGCAATTATCGGCCTGTACCTGTTATTCGCGTTGCAAAGCGTTTCTTACACCTATTGGTTCTATATTTCTTTTGGAACACTATCAGTTGCTGTAATGTACATGGTGATAAGTGGGATGTTTTCCAGAAGAATGATGGAATTTGAAGATACCAAGGTTATAAAAGTGTCAAACTAACCTACCTGGCGTGGTGGTTTATAATTACCGCGACTCCTTCCCTGTATTGGCCAATTTCCCTTCCGCTAACTGTAGCTCGTCCAACGGCTATAAGTTTATCCTCTGGATCTACAACCAAAACATCGTTATACGCGATTATACTTTTATCGTGATCAATGACAAATTTGAAGAATACACTCTTTCCCTGTTTGTTGAAACCGGCACTCTCGCTTGTAACTTTTACCCTGTTGCTTAGTCCCCCTGTTATGGAGTGAAGGATTTCAGCACCATTCATCGTTAAGGCTAGATAACCGTCGTGCGTCCTCATGCTTGCTAAGATATTCCCATTTTTAGAAATTGTTCTGATTCTCCCTGTATTTCTGGATATGGTTATCTTACAATCGTCCGGAAATATCAATTTTCCAGTTCCAAGTCCAAATTGGAATTCACTCAGAGATCGAACCTTTTCAAGATTAAAGTCCCTCACCTTCCCAGATGTTGTTTCTTTTATGCTGGTCTTCTTGTCGTGGGTATCTTCGTAGTGATCGTAGATGACTTGCTCAACTGGATAAGATTCCTCAAATTCAATTGGAACTTTTAATCCGAACCAATCTATGGAGAAGTTGTCCTGAGTCTGCTCATAAGTCTCTTCTACAAATTTCCTGCTCATCCTGGCGGGTTTCCAGACCCATGCAGGTGTCGGCTTCATGTTATTCTTCAATCCCGAAATTCTTTTGAGTCTCTCACCATATGGGTTGTCATTTGTATCCTGGCCAAAATGAAATACGGAACTTTTTCTATAAAGCTCGACGTAAGGTTCTATTTTTTTTGAATACGTCAGAAGCCTCCTGAATGCAGAATACAAAGCCGGATGGGCCCTTGACTTGCCTTCAACATACTGCCATAGCGTATTTTCCCGAATTCTTTCCCTGATCTCGGAAAGTTCCTGGAAGATAGCAAACAGGTTGTGCTCCGCGATTAACAAAATCCTGTCGTCATCTTTCATTTTTTGCAATTCCTGCATTGAGTACTTGTCCCTTAATGGACTCCAGTAGGGCAATTCTGATAGATCAGAAAGGTGTCTTGTTCCATCTGGGTATAGAAATCTATCGTCTCTTGCATATTTTATGTACGAAGCTGAATCAAACATGTCGACGCCCATAAGAACGGCCATGGCCATGAACATAGGATGTCCTCCGCCAAACAGATGAACTGGTTTGGAGAAATTACTATTTAACTTAGAGGTCATAATTATATCCACGAGGGTTGAGTAGTTATACTGCTCCAGAAGAGGTACCACTCCTCCAATCGGAATGTAAGTTGCATCAGAGTCTGCCATATACTTGGAACTTAACTCCCTTTGATCCATATAGATGGACCCCTGGACAGGCCCAGAAATATTGTTGACATTCAACAGGTCTCCTACCTCTTCCAGTCTTTTATTTGTTTCCTTAACTGCATCTCTTGCTTTTTCTTTAGAATCTGAAGGAGTGGAAAAAATATCCAGTATCGTTGAAATATCGCTACCTATTTTTAACTGAAATTCTACGGTGTCCCTGTTGCCATATTCTACATTTCCATAAACATAGCTCTGAAATGTGCCAGAGTCAGTCATTATGGTGCCGTCAAAACCGATCATTCTGTGTAATCCCTGAGATAATGCCTTCTCACGTAAATCGTCATTTCTTCTAATAATGTAACTATTGGTTATTATTGCCTGAGTACCGAGTTTTATCATTTTTTCTATGGGCACACTTGTGAGGTTTGGGTTGATTACTGGCATTATATTTGGCGTTTGTACTGTTCCGTGATCGGTCCCAAAGCGACCTATCCTGGCAAGACCTTCCCTGTGGAAAATTTCCATTGTTATTCTCTTGTCCCCCATAAAACTCCACTCTCAAGAGTAATAATATTCCCCACTGGATACCTGTTCTCTGTGCAAACTGCTTCCTGGTTTGTTAATTCTTGGCCTGCTGGAGTGATGGTCCCTCCTGAAAGTTATATCGACCTTCTTGAGGAATGTATTCATACCTTCTCTCATTGGAAGTGGTCCCATCGTGTGGCCTTCAACTGAAGGATTTCCTGTGAACACCATCAAATTATCTGAAATCATATCAATAAAGTAGATATCGTGATCTATAACGAGAGCAGTTTTTTTCCTGTTTTCCATGGTCCTTCTAATAATCTTAGCAACCTCCATTCTGGTGGAACTGTCAAGATTTGCAGAGGGCTCATCGAGAAGGAAAAGATCAACTTCCTGTGCCAGTGTAAGAGCAATTGAGAGCCTCTGTAATTCTCCGCCTGAAAGTGACTTAACATTATTCTCCATAATGCTGTTTATTTCCAAGGGCCCAAGAAGTTCATTCTTTACGAAGACATCACTCATTCTTTCCTTAAGTGTTTTGAATAGTAGGTCTTCGCATGTTCCTTCAAAGTCTGTGGAAATATACTGTGGCTTGTATGCAACCTTTAGGGTCGGGATAATGTCGCCACTATCCTGTTTTTGAACACCAGCCAATATTCGCATAAATGTGGATTTCCCCAGAGCGTTCTGCCCAAGTATCCCCGTGACCGTCCCCAATTCCAATTTCCCTGAATTCACGTTCAGCCTGAAGTTTCCTTGGTTCACAACCATATTAGTCCATTCTGCTAGTACAGGGGTTATAATTTTTCTATTGGATGACATGGTCTGGAACACTATTTTATTTTTCCTTATCCTTATGTTTTCTTCTTTCAAATAACCATCCAGGAACTGGTTAATGGCCTTGTTTGGGGATTTTTGTTGAACCACCACACCATATACTCCCGGTGTTCCATACATCAGATGAATTTGATCACTTATCCAGTCCAGTATTGCAAGATCGTGCTCAACAACAAATACTGTCTTGCCACTCTTGGAAATATCTGTTAAAAGTGAAGCGACCCTTATTCTTTCTGAAATATCTAGATAGGAAGATACCTCGTCAATAAGCAGAATATCCGCATCCTTTAACAAAGTTAGACCCAGTGCGAGTTTCTGAAGTTCACCTCCTGAACAACTTTTAACGTCCTTGTCAAGAGAAGCTTCCATGGATAGTTTTGTTACAATCTCGTCAAGATTGCCATTTACATCCCCCTTTTTCATAAAATCTCCAATTGTTCCTTTTGCCACCTTTGGTATTTGGTCAACAAATTGGCTCTTTAGGACTACCTTTTTTTCACCCGAATATACATCTGAAAAATAATCACCAAGGATACTGTTAGAATATTTTTTAAGAACAAGGTCCCTGTTTCCCTGTTTGGAAAAATTACCGAAATTGGGAACTACTAGACCGCTCAAGATGTTCATAGTGGTAGTCTTTCCTAAACCGTTTGGGCCCAAAATAGCAGTTATTCCTTTATTTGGCACTGGAACTGAATAAAGGCGAAATGCGTTTTCTCCATATCTGTGAACTACGTCCTTATCCAGTTCATCTGGTACAGTTACTATTTTAATCGCACCAAAAGGGCAACGATTTATGCATATCCCACATCCTATGCACAAATTCTCTGTGATCAACGGGAACTGCGATTCCTCTGGAAAAGTTATAGTATCTGTCCCAGATCTAACAGGTGGACAATATGACTGGCATTCGTGGTTACATTTTTTAGAATTGCATTTAGATTCGTCCAGTACCGCTATATGCATGATCGAACTCTTAATTTAATGTCCAGAATTCATCCGGTATATCTTCGTAAACAGAAAATTGTTCCTCTGTTTCTATGTCCCCATAATTAATTTGTAACTTTGATAGTTCAATTATCCTTTCAATATTAAATATCCAGTAGTGAATTCTCCACTCTCTACCATCAAAGAGAGTCGTTTCTTCTCTCTCAGTTTGAAGTACTCCAATATCCTCCATTGTGTAAAATGCGTCCCTGTCTTCGGGTTCAAGCATGTTATCAATGACCCTGTCACTGTAGCCAAAAAAATTTATAAGATGTTCCGCGGCTGAAAATGATTCTTCAAAACTCATCCTCTTATTTTGAAGACTTAACCCTTTACTAATTGCGTTTGATAACTCACCAATGTTAGTGAAGTTTCGCTTAGACTTTTCAGTTTTAATAGAACTCTCTTCAGTCATTTTCATATCCCCTTGAGGTGCAGGTTTTCTGTATTGCAAAGTATGTATTAAGACTATTGCAATGATAGCATATAAATTTTATTGGAAACCGGTTAGGAAAAAAATACATAACAATATGGCATGAACTATTGTGGTAAATCAAGATTTCCTCTATGTAGACCCCTCATTTGAAGATATAGAAGGCAAAATCAAAATTTGGTATTACAGTGAGGAAAAGAATGACGGGATTCCAATATCGTTTAATGAAAAGAAATATTTCAAAATCCAGAAATATACGGACAGATTGGAGTTAAGAACAATTTTAGACGATTTTGGTTTGAATTTTTACAGTAAAGGGATGGTTGAAAGCATATTTTCACCAACTCTTCCATATCACTCAATTATATTTGGCATCTTAAATGCTACTCCAGACTCTTTTTATTATAAATCAAGAGTTGACAGTGGCAGTGTATTGCCAGAATTTATAAAAAACGATATAAAATTTATAGATTTGGGGGCCGAAAGCACCAGACCGGGAGCAAATAGTGTCCCGTGGAAAGAAGAAATTGAAAGATTGGAAAATGTTATAGACAGAATAGCTGACGAAGAGGTGTTTATATCTCTGGACACCAAAAATATTGAGACTGCTGAATATTTCATTGACCGGGTTGACATGATTAATGACGTATCGGGAAATGCAAATGAGGAAATTCCAAAGCTATGCGCTAAGTTTCAAAAAGATTATGTTTTGATGCATACAAGGGGTACACCAAAGGAAATGAATAAGTTAAACAATTATTCTGACATGTTAGGGGAAATTAGCTATTTCTTCTTTGAAAACATCCGAAAAATTCAAAAATTTGGTTTGAGCCAGGACAAGTTAATTATTGACCCAGGAGTTGGTTTTGCAAAACTTAGAAATCAAAATTGGGAGATTATAAGAAACTGCAATTCTTTTAGATATGGATTCAGACGAATGTTCGGTCATTCCAGAAAATCTTTCCTGGGAAAAAAAGGAACCCAACCTGAAAACAAACTAATTGAAACTCTTGCTGTAAGTGATTACCTGTCAAAGAGAGGAGTTGAAATTTTAAGGGTCCACGATCCGGCCGAAACACTCAGGCTTCTCGATACTCTTCGTCGTCTTTCATAGAACTGAGGCAATTTTGGCAGATACCTTTGAATACTATGCCTGAAGATATTACTCTACCAGGAATTTTCTCGATCAATTCCCGCCCTAAGTCGCCCATTTCATAATCATTTATCTTGCCACAAGCTTCGCAGCTAAAATTAATGTGCGGATCCGTCCTAGACTCGTATAACGCCTTTCCATTAATTTCGAAAGTGTTTATTTTGCCTCTTTCCACAAGGATTTTTAATATGTTATACACAGTGGCCGGTGGAACACTTGGGTTAGTTTCAGTGATGTATGTGTGAATATCCTCCGCTGAATAGTGCTCTCCTGGAGATCTTTCAAAGTATTCCAATATTTTTGCTCTCTGCGGAGTTACTTTTAACCCCACATTTCTTAACTCTTCCTCTACTGTTGGCATTTTACCCATACTGTATTATTAAAACATATATATCTCTAATCATTATTAACTTAGAAACAATATTGCTTTGAATGCCTGATATTGAAAAACTTAGAGGATTTAGAGATTATTATCCAGATGATGAGATGATCAGGGAAGAATTATTTCAGAAAATGAGAGAAGTTGCAAAGGCTTATGGCTTTCAACCCATTGATTATCCGTCATTGGAGTATCTGAAGATGTTTCAAATAAAATCTGGAGATGAACTTGTTTCCCAAACTTACAACTTTAAGGACAAGGGTGAAAGAGAAATAACGCTAATTCCTGAAGCTACTCCTTCAACAGTAAGAATGCTAATTCAAAAAAAGGAAATTTCAAGACCTGTAAAATGGTACAATATTCCCAAGTTATGGAGGTACGAAGAACCTCAGTCAGGTAGAAATAGGGAACACTACCAGTTTAACTGCGATTTTTTTGGTGAGCCAACAGAACAGGGAGATCTGGAGGTGATTTCGGTTGCCTGTCAGTTACTTGATTCAATAGGTCTTAAGGGTAAATATGAAGTGAGGCTAAACGAGAGAAAGCTGATGGAGCACATACTTTCCCATTACGGAGCAATAGATCCTGTAGGTTGTCTGCCCATTATTGATAGATTGAGGAAGGAGGATAGGAGTATAACTGAGGAAAGACTTCTTGAGAAGGGCATTGAAGGAAAGAATTTGAAAGAACTCATGGAATTTCTCCTTGGTAGATACAGCCTGGTCTCAATCCAGGCCGAACGATTTAGAAAATTTTACGAGAACAAGGAATTTCTATACATTATTAAACTTATGACTCGACTTAAAGAAAACGGTCTCGAAGATGTAGTTTTTGATCCAGGAACTGTCAGAGGTCTGTCATATTATACAGGAATAGTATTTGAGGGATTTGATAAAAGCGGTAAATTCAGGTCTATATTTGGTGGAGGGAGATATGATAACCTATCATCTCTTTTTGGGGGCCAAGAAATTCCAGCTGTGGGTTTTGGAATGGGGGACGCAGTTATAGAGAACATAATGAGAGACCATGGACTTTGGAAACCAAATGAACAGGGGGGAAGATATTACATTATAGGTAAGGGGAAATCCGGAACGGAACTATCATACAGGGTGGCAAGCCAGTTAAGAAAAAGAAATATAATTACAGAACTGGATGTAAGTGATAGGAACATATCCAAAACTATTGCAAAGGCAGTTTCCAGAAATTTCTCAATTGCCCTCATTATAGGAGAGAGGGAAGCATTGGAAAATAAGTTAAAATTAAAGGATTTGAGAACCAAAAAACAAGAGGAATTCAGCGTTGAGGAATTTTTAAAAACGATAAAAGATTTCTAAACTAATTTAATATTTCATCATAGAACAGAAGGAAGAAATATCTGTCGTAAGCACCCAACTTGTCCAATAATTCTTTCCTTTTGTTGGTGTCATCAGTTGACAGAACTGATTCTATTTCAATCCTGTCTTCATCCATTTTTCGTTCAAATTTTTTAATTACTTTTCGAATCTCTTCTCGACTGGGGAAAATTACAGAATTATTTTCTAATATGGAGTTGAAGTAATAGTATTTCGCTACAAATGGATCGTCAAATGGAAAACTTATTCCATCGATTACTAGGATTGTATTTTCATCTTTTCTATACATAAACAACTCAGTCCCTAGCTGAATCTTAAATATATCACAGTTATTTTTGTCAGGGATATAATCGTCAGGAAATGTTGGAATCTGTATTTTATTAATAATTTTTTTAATGTAGAAAGAATCCTCTAGCATAGATGGAAATGAGAAATAAAAATAAATTATTTGCTTTTAAGAACAGAAGGTGTAATCAAATACGATTATTATGAAATTAAAGCTCTGTGGTATTTATCTGAATGAAAAGATTCCAAATTATTCCTATTTTGCTAATTTAACATTCCTATCCTATCAATAATTTTATTACATAGGAAAAATTAAGGTATTAAGTGGTTAAATGTCAGTAGCGTTTGTTCTAGTTAGCACTGTTCCGGGAAAAGAACACG
The DNA here is from genome assembly GCA_021806345.1 of Thermoplasmata archaeon. Next base: position 14,378 of record JAJZXP010000374.1, read on the forward strand.
AGGTGTATAATAAGATTTCGAAAATCAACTACGTGGTCGAGATACACCCTCTTTTTGGTGAGTACGATCTTATACTAAAGATCGAAACTTTGGATTACAGTGAGCTTGGAAAAATAGTTGTAGAGCAAATCAGAAAAATCGAAGGTGTGATTGACACTAAAACACTGACTGGATTAAAGTTGTGATTATAAATGAGTTCGAACATATTTCCGTGGTTTCCTACGTGGAACTTTGACATCTTTTTTGTCGTTATCATAGGCATAATTGGTCTGTCTTTATTGATTTTTGGCGCGCTTACAGCATATTTCGGAAAGGGGAAAGCTCGTGCAGCGGGAGGAGCAATGATTGCTGGAGCAGTTGGCCTTGGTCTCCTTTCATATTATCTTTCAGATTTCGTGTTTCACGTCTCACTCATAAACGAGATTATTCTTGGAGCAGTTTTTTACCTACTGGCTGCAATTATAGGAGTTGTCATAGGATTGCTTATATTCCTTGCTGCGATAATGAAAACCTGAGATTATGGTTTCAGAAACATATCAACAAATTGTTAATGATATAAGGAGCAATGTGAAGGGAAAAGCAATACTGGCCTGCTCAGGTGGGAACGATAGTTCGGTGCTTGCTGTACTTTCAAAGATTGCAGTAAATGAAAATGTGCTTTCTCTGTTTATTGACACAGGACTAATAAGGGAAGGAGAAAGAGAGAGAGTTGTTTCATTTTTTGAAAAGTTTGGTATAAATTACAAAGTTTTGGACAGGTCGGATCTTTTCATTTCGAAGTTACAAGGAGTAACGGATCCTGAAACCAAACGAAAAATTATAGGAGAGACGTTCATAAGAGTTTTTGAAACTGAGGCAGAGGAGAGTGGGTCAGAATACCTGCTGCAGGGAACAATTGCTCCGGACTGGATTGAAAGCGGAGGAAAAAACAGAGATACCATAAAAAGTCACCACAATGTTGGTGGACTGCCTAAAAATATGAAACTGAAGCTAGTAGAGCCTATGAGGGATTTATACAAAGATGATGTGCGAAGCCTAAGCGATGAACTCGGCATAGATTCTCATCTGCAACCTTTTCCCGGACCTGGTCTGGCTGTAAGGATATTAGGGGAAGTGAACAGAGAAAACCTTAAAATTTTAAAAACAGCAACCAGAATCGTTGAGAGTGAAGTGGAAGAAAATTTACCGAGCGGAGAAAGGCCATGGCAATATTTTGCTGTTTATCTTCCCATAAAAACTACCGGTATTCACGGGGATAAAAGGTCCTATGGCAATACTATTGCCATCAGGGCAATAGATTCAACCGACGCAATGACCGGAACATTTCATCAATTTAAATGGGACCTGATTCAGGAGATTTCTAACAGAATTACAAATGAGATTCCGGAGATAAATAGAGTTGTTTTAGACATTACGGACAAACCACCGGCAACCATAGAGTGGGAATAAAATAACACTGAACATACGACTTCAGTTGTAGATTTTCTGCCTTTAGATCATAAACGAATATATAGTTTAAAGAAATATTCCACAACCTTGACAGCAAAAGAAATTACCGGAACAGTAGAAGAACTTCTAATTTCGGAAGAAGAGTACCAAAAATCCGGAGTTCATATAGGAACTCAGGTTAAAAACCAAGATATGGTTAAGTATATATTCAAAATAAGAAATGATGGTCTTTACCTACTTGATATAAACATAACAGATAAAATGCTAAAAACTGCGGGAATGATGTTGTCCAGATTGGACCCAAAGGACATATTGGTTGTGGCCCAACGACAGTATGCATTCAGACCAGTTACCAAGTTTTCTGAAGTCATAGGATCTAAGTCCATTGTCGGCAGATTTATTCCAGGAACTCTCACAAATCACCAACTTCCTACATATCAGGAAACTAAAGCCATCGTGGTCACTGATCCACTGGCAGATACACAGGTTATGAAAGAGGCAAAAAATGTAGGAGTTCCAATCATAGCATTTTGTGATGCTAATAATAAGACTGACTTCGTTGATCTTGTTATACCAAGTAATAACAAAGGCAGGAGATCATTGGCATTGGTCTACTGGCTCCTATCAAGGGAGATATTGAAGAATAGGGGAGAAATCTCAAAATACGAAGATTTCAAACACACCATTGAAGACTTTGAATCTCAGATTTAAAATAAACTCCTTACTCTTTTAACTTTAACGAAAACGAGTTTATTTTCAAATTCAGTCGCAAATAACATGCCCTTTTTTACTGAATTTGCCACCCTTACTGCCCTGCTTACTTCAAACCACTCAAGATCTTTTTCCAAAAGAAGAATTAAGAACTCAGAATGTAGATCGATGCTGCTTTTATAAACTCTGAAGTTACATCCGTACTTGAATCCAGATTTCACAATCATTCCATTGTTGACCAAAAAATTATAAGTTCGATTTGACAGACTCTTATCCCATTTATTCTTGAAATATTTGGTTTCATTTTCAGATAGGATTTTTACTTGCCCAATATTGTATCCTACCCAGCCTGGAACGCTTTCTGGTTCGCATAATGAATGTTTACCGAAAGATATGGGATTGCAATCCTTCGTATTAATTGTGTTTTCTTTTCCAATAACCTCTTCGGTTACTTGATAAAGTGTTATGTCCCCATCTTCGTCCACTGAAGATACAAATCCATTTAGGGTCTTGATGAGCCAATTTGGGTTAATTGAAGAATTTTCCATTATGGGAAAAACCTGTCTTCCTTCGCTTTTTTTCTCATGCTTCTTAGAAACAGAAAAGTGATCTGGCTCAATGGAGATTTTTGCACCATCGCTCTTAATTTCAACGTAGCTCCTAAGCATTGGTATTTCCTCATCAGTCAATAGTGCTGGCAGCAAATTTGCTAAAGTCATTTTTTGTCCTATTTCACAGGTTATTTTTTCCACTGAAAAAAGATAAATTGCTTCGAATGGTTTTAAAACAAGATCTCCTTCAAGAATTGTACCTACTGAATATCTGCTATGCAAATAGTTTGGAGTTTTTCCATTTGTAATTAAAAAAGATATTCCATTGCAAATAGCTTTCTTAGATTGGTTTTTGCTTTCCATTGACCCTTACCAGCAGATTGTTTGCAATTTTTTGCATCATTCCATTCACCGAATCTGAACTCTTTGAACTCACCATGTATAGACCGATATTATTTTTCTTGGCAAAGGGTTCAAGCTCTTCAACCCATGTCTGAGCTTCATACTTACGATCAATTTTGTTTGCAACTAGAGCAACTTCTGTCTTATCATTCATTCCCTTCAAGAATTTTGTAATTTCCTGCTGATCAAATCTTTTGGTAACGTCCACAACGATTAAAACAGCTGCAGATCCAGAAATACTTTTTACATCTGCCGGATATCCATCAACCTCGTTAATCATTAATTCAGCGTGTGATTTTGTCTCTCCAAGAGTTACTCCAATTTTCTTTTTAAGAAGTCCTTTCCCCATGAAATTGCCTGCATCACTGTCGAACACAAGCCTTGCAATAATAGAGCTTTTGCCGGCGTCAGATTTTCCTACGAATGTTACTTTCCAAATGTACCGGCTGGTAATCATCAAGCCACGATTTTTTACATAATTATAATAGTTTTCATTAAGGTCTTATTTTCTACTATGTTTTTGTGATTCTTTTGGATATAAGAATCAAATAAAACTTTTAAGATAAAATCAATATCCTACTATGAAGTATGAATTTTCTAAGAATGTTAATTTGATGAAGCCATCAGAGATTAGAGAATTGAATAAGATGGCTTCCACTCCCGGTTTAATTTCTTTGGGAGGAGGGATGCCAAGCCCAGAGAGTTTTCCCGTTGAAGAATTAAAAGATATAATGAATTATGTGATGGATAATGAATCAGGACTTGCATTGCAGTATGGAAATACATTGGGTAACTTGAATGCCAGAAGAGAAATATCAAATTTATTACTGAGAACAGAGAAGTTCCAGTCCGAATTAGAGAACATAATTGTAAATTCTGGGTCACAACAGGGTTTGTACGAACTGGCTTCTGTGCTTGCCAATCCCGGAGACACCGTCATAACAGAGGAGCCTACATATGTGGGTGCAGTGTCGGCGTTTTCAGCAAATGGGTTGAGAATGGAGGGAGTTCCGGTAGATGAAAATGGAATGAAGGTCGAATTAGTAGAGGATCTTATTCATCGTTTAAATAGCGAAGGAAAGCCTCCTAGATTCATATACACTATTCCAACATTCCAGAATCCTACGGGTTATACTATGCCTTTGGATAGACGAAAGCATTTATTGGAGATTTCCAAAACCTATGAGATTCCCCTCATTGAGGATAATCCGTATGGTCAACTGAGATACTATGGTGACGCTGTTAAACCAATCCGTTCAATGAATGGAGGAGAGGATGTGATATATTTGGGAACATTTTCTAAAGTAATGACTCCGGGACTGAGAATGGGTTATACAGTTGCACCCACAGAGGTTATGGAGAAATTTAACTTGATAAAACAGGCACTAGACCTTGCAAGCAACTCATTTTCCCAGTCAGTCGCTGCTGAATACATAAAAAGAGGGGTAATCTATAAGCAAATTGAGATAAATAAAAAAATATACAGGGTGAAAAGAGATGCAATGGTAAATGCCCTTGATGAGTATATGGGCGAAGTTGCTGAATTTTCAAGACCAGAAGGTGGAATGTTTGTTTGGACAACTCTCCATGACCAAATAGATACAAGGAAGATGATTGCAAGTGCGATTAAAAATGGAGTAGCGTATGTAAGTGGTCAGGCCTTTACAACAAATGGAACCCAGAAGAGATCTATGAGATTGAACTTCACATTCAGTACTGTTGATAATCTAAAGGAAGGTATACGAAGACTCAAGAAAACAGTGGATGAAATTGCTGCAAAAGCAGAATGAAATAACAATTGTTGCTGGAACATTCAGCTACCTTCATAGGGGACATATAGACCTTTTGAATCGTGCGATTAAGACTGGGAAATACATTATAGTTGGTATCACCAGCGAAGGATATGCGAAAATGACCAAGCATTATGAACCCCCTTCATATGATCTGAGAGTTCGAGGAGTGGAAGACTACTTAACTAAGAGAGGCGCTAAATTCACAATTAAAAAACTTGAAAACAATCAGGGGGATTCCACCACAAAAGAGAATTATTCCACCATAGTAGTCTCAGAAGAAACAAAAATGAGTGCTCTTACAATAAACAAAAAAAGAGTGTTAAATGGATTAAAGCCATTGAAGGTTGCTGTAGTCAGGTCAAGAGTGGCCGATGATGGTTTTATTTTAAGCTCAACAAGGATAAGCAATGATGAAATTGACAGAACAGGAAAACGTTTGATTCCATTGAAAATAGTAATAATAGGAGGATTGAACATGGATGAGAAAAAAATTTTACGTTCCATTCACATTTTTTTCAAAGATGTTCCCTTAAATTATAAGATTCTTGAAAAAACAATCGCCTCTTTCGAAAACTCAGATGATGTTAAACGTGATTATCTAAGCGAGATAAAAACCAATGATTACTTATTTATGATTCGTGAATTGTTCGAATCCTCAAATTTTTCGAATATCCTAAATATAAAGATAGAGTGTACTATTTTAGACAAAAATGGATATTTGACGACCGGCTACAGTAGCACAAGGCAATTAAATCCGTCTCAGATAAAGTACATTAAGCGGATGACTGAAAGTAAAAAACTTATCAAACTACTTGATGGAAAAAACTTAAAGGCAATGGTCAAGGAGTCAATAGATTCTTCCATGTATTCCAGACTTCATCCGGGTGATTTTAATATGATGGGTTTTATTGACACGGAATGATCAATAGACATATTAACGTGAATTTAATGTTTAAATGAAAAACATGGTTACAAAAGAACAGATTCTTGAGGAATTAAAGGTGGTAGAAGATCCTGAAATTGGGATGGATGTCGTTAACCTCGGGCTGATCTATGAAGTTAATATAAATGGTGATAAGATTTTGATCAAGATGACGATGACAGCACCGACATGTCCAGTAACTCCATGGATCTTATCAGAAGTACAAAAAATTGTGGAAAATATAGAAGGAGTGGAAATGGCTGATGTTGAACTTGTTTGGGAACCGCCATGGAATCCTGAAAGAATGTCGGAGGAGGCTAGAGAAGCTTTGAACATGTGAAATGGCCAAAATTTGTAATATGCGTTACTATCATGTTTATATATAGTTTAAATATCAGACCTTTAGAGTTTTATGAGTGAAAGAGAAAAGATTAATATAGAGAACATTGTAGCATCGACTTCATTGGCAGAACACCTTGACTTAAGCAAAATTGCATTAGCACTTGAAGGTTCTGAGTATGAACCTGAACAGTTTCCAGGATTGATCTATAGACTGAAAGAACCTAAGACCGCAGTTCTTATTTTTAGAAGCGGAAAGGTGAACTGCACCGGGGCTAAAAATCTCCCTAATGTTAGATTGACTATTCAAACTATTATTAGTACTCTTAAAAAGGCTGGAATTGAAGTCTACGATTCTCCAGATATTGTTGTGCAGAACATTGTTGCAGTATATGATCTTGAAGCTGACCTCAATTTAACACAAATAGCAATGTCACTTGGTCTTGAAAATGTGGAATATGAGCCAGAACAGTTTCCCGGGCTTGTATACAGAGTTGAAGAGCCAAAGGTAGTTCTTCTGTTATTTGGTTCAGGCAAGGTTGTGTGCACCGGAGCAAAGGAAGAAAGTGAAATCGAACAGGCAGTGATAAAGGTTAAAAAGGAACTGCAAAAAGTAGGACTAATCTAGTCCAAATAACTGATCTAAAAGCACTGTAGCGTACATTCCCTTTCCCAATGAGAACGAATATTTGTCCATTGAAATTAATTTGAAATCTATTGGTTTTATTGAGATTCCCCTGTAATTTCCAGTTGAGGTCAATTCGGGTTTTGATTGAATTTTAAAATCTTTTCTTTCAATTTTGAACTTATCCATTATTTTTCCCATTATTTCACCAGGAATCCCCTCTTGCCTGTCAGTCATAGTACCAATTAGGGGAGCTAATGGCACAACCATTCCCTCTACTGAGAGTTTGTTTAACCTTTGAAGGTTAAACGCAGTTGCTTCAATTTTTTTTCCTTCGGTAATGTTGTAATATTCATCAATAGGGGAAACAAGGTCTCCTTCAATAATCTCTATGGGAGTGGATACATATTTTTTTCTTTCTTCCAGGATTTCGTTAAAAATATACGATTGAAATGCGTGAACAAACATTATTCTTAAACTTCTTGGAAGAGAGTCAAATGCATCTTCGTATGATTTCCCTGAAATCAGTTCTGACATTAACGCCCTTTCAAACTGGAGATGTTCTGGAAACTCCTTGATTCCTTTCTTATAGTCCCATGATTGGCTTAGATTAATTCTGTATTCCTCATTGTCAGTCCCCGGAGTGAAAAGGTATGTCTTTATCGCACTCTCCAGCCCATTCTTTACCAGTTGTTCTCCGATGAGGTGGGTGTTTTTTCTCAATTGGCCAAATCTTTGAATGCCAAAATAATTCCAGAAAAACAGATTCTGACTTTTGGAAGTAACAAAATCTCTAACCTTAATCAGTTCTGATTCCTGAGACTCTACTCTGATCTCGAACTTATTTCCTAGTAGGTCACCCAGATCAATAATTTTATCAGTCTTAAAGCGGTCTAACTCTTCTACATCCTTGATCTTTATTTGCTCAGGAATTTTTTCCGCGTTTATGCAAAAATACTGAGTTGTAACTGCGCGCTTATCCTTTGTTCCAGCGTAAGTGATTCGTTTCCTGCTTATTCCCAAGTATCTGGAGAATTCTATAACAAAGTGGTTAGTTTCCCAATTTTTCAACCTCAATTTTAGAACTGTGTATTTGCCGTTTTCTTGCATGGAAACTTGTTGAGGAATTTCAACTACCTGAAAGTCCTCCGCTTCCATTTTAATCTTAAAGGTCATTTAATCAGTTATACGTTTTAAATACGTGATATTTGTTGTCTCTCTCTACAGGTGTCATTCCGATTTGTTTTAATGCCCTAATTATACTTTCTTTCCTCAAGTTTCCCACCTGTTTTCCTGTCGCTGGAATCACCCTTTCATCATATATTGTTCCTCCCCAGTCGTTTGCTCCGAAGAGAATTGCCATTTGCCCCATTTCAATCCCATTTGTAAGCCATGAAGATTGAATAACTGGTAGATGATTGTTTAAAACTATTCTCGAAATTGAAATATTTCTCAAAACTTCTTCTCCACCGACTCTTGATTTTACTAACCCAAGTCTTTCCAACTCAGTGTTTCCGGGTTCAAAATTCCAAGGCGTGAATGAAAGAAAACCATAATACTTCTTTTGAAGAGCTAAGAGTGCAAGGAGGTGGTCTGCCTTATGATAACTGTTTTCAACATGCCCAAACATCATAGTCGCACTGGTTTTTATTCCGATCTTATGAGCTGTCTCCATTACGTCGAGCCATTGTTTTCCTGAGCCAGGTGGTCTTCTCAGTACTTTTCTTACATCATCAGAGAAAATTTCTGCTCCTGCGCCAGGAATGGTTTCTAATCCTGCGGATCTCAATCTTTCAAGAGTTTCTTCAATGCTCATCCTCTCTTTTATTGAAATGAATGAGATTTCAGAAGTTGATAATCCATTTATTCCTACGGTTGGATTGTTCTTTCGTATGGTTCTAAACATTTCCTCATAAAAATCCAATCCCAACTCAGGATTTACACCACCCTGGATCAAAAGTTGCTTTATTCCATATTTTTGATTGAATGAACTTACCCTTTCAGATACCTGCTGAGGTGACATAAGATATGCATCTTCTTCCTTTCCTGTTCTATAAAATGCGCAAAAGTTACATCTTACATTGCAAATGTTAGTGTAATTTAGAATCATATTGGAAACAAATGAAACCTGTCTTCCACTAATACGGTCAGTTATTTTTCTGGCAATCCTACCGAGCGATTTTATATCAACTTCGTCGTAAAGATAGACTATTTCTTCTCTTTCAAGCTGTCCCCCATTTATTGCTTTTCTCTCTATTGTTTCTAATGGAGAACTTTCAATCGAAAGCATACCTAGAAATGAAGTTGATATAGATAAATAATTCTAAAAAATTTCTTAAAGAACGCTGAATAATCTATTTCACCTTATATTTTTCAAAGAAGTTTGATGATCTATTTCCATCTGAAACGGCATTTCAAAACTTTACTTTAATTTTTTATTAACCATTCAAGGTAAGGTTTTAAATCCATACAACAACCCACAAAAGAAGCAAAAAAACATATCCCCGTTAATTCTCGGAAAAGATCGCACAAGTTTTATAGGTCTTCGAGAAATCATGGTGCATCATGATTTCAACTTACTCTCAAGACTACTGGTTAGACTTACTCAAACAGGGTCATAGAATCACGAGAGAAGAAGGACTGGAAATCGTTGAGGACTTTGACTTACACAGTTTGATGACAATGGCAGATAATCTTACAGACTTCCAGATTGGCAATACTGTTACCTTTGCGGTCTCATATAATATTAATTACAGTAATTACTGCGCTGCTAGCTGCCCAATCTGTGCTTTCTACGTTCCTTCAAAAATTAGAGGAAAAACAGACAAGGGGTATGAATTAACCGTTGAAGATGTAAAGAAAGAGTTAGAAAAAGCCAAAATGTACGAACCTACAGAAATACACATCGTAGGAGGATTCAATCCTTTCCTTCCCATTGAATACTATGAAGAAATATTTACGACGGTAAGGAAGTATATGCCAACCGCAGTGCTCAAGGCACTAACAATACCGGAAATTGATTTTATTGCAAGGACTACTGGAAACTCGCTTAAAGAAACTGTTTCGAGACTTAAGAGCGCAGGTATGCAAGCCCATACCGGAGGTGGTGCAGAAATATTTGATGCAGAAATCAGAAAAATAATCAGTACACCTGAAAAAATAAGTGGCGAAAAATGGTTAGAAGATGCTAGAATAATTCATGAAATGGGAATTCCGGGAAATTCAACTATGACCTATGGGCACGTTGAGAAGTGGGAACATATAGTAGATCACATGGTAAGATTGCGGGACCTGCAATCAGAAACCGGTGGCTTTTTATCATTTATACCTCTGAAATACAGTCCAGAAAACACCCCTTTGTTAAAAATGGGAAAGGTTCAGGGACCATCGTCAGGCGAAAAAGACCTTAAAGTAATAGCTCTTGCGAGATTAATAATGGGCAAATGGATGAGAAATATTAGTGTATATTGGGTTGCAATGGGCAAGGGAATTGGACAAATGGCCCTAACGGGAGGAGGCAATGATCTGGTAGGTACTGCCGCAAGTGAAAAAATTTTTGGTGCAACAAATAGACACGAAGTTACAACGGTGGAAGACTTAAGCAGATTGGTTTCAGAAGTTGGGAAGATACCCGCAAAGAGAGATACATTTTACAATATTAGGGGTTATTTTTGAAGAAATTATGGCTGATTGATCTTATACACAGCGACCCTCTTTTTTTAAAATCTCGAGAATTTTTCGAAGTTAATAGAGGCACGACGCAGGATTCATTGAGATTTCTGCTGAGTGGTGAAACCGATTATGCCATGATATCACTTGTAGATTATTTTAAGAACAAAGATATTCTAAAACTTCAAAGCGGTCCAACAATCACGGGAAAAACCAGGTCAAATTCAAATTTGCTTATTTCAAGCGGAGATGATCCAATCGAAAGAATGAAAATTTCAGTAACGAAAGAGACAGAGACTACGGCATTTTATTTGAGATTGGTTTTAGATAAGTTATTTCCTGAGTCTACCCTGGAAAGGAGCGAAAAGACCAGCGCTGAAGATCTTCTTAATGAAAATAAATATGCTCTGGTCATTGGCGACAAAGCAATGAATGTGTATAGAACGAACTACAAGATCATCCTTGATGTTACACATATGATGTCAAGACTTTACAGTTTTTATTCGGTTTATGCAGTCACTGCTTCTTTGAAGGAATGCGAAGATGATAAAAATTTGGAAAAACTGTGCAGAATACCTTCCTGGGAAATCAGGAGGGAAATTCAGGAAATAGCAAAACGAAGAGATGTTGCGGAGAATTTGCTGACAGAATACTATAATGTGATCTCTTATGATTTTAATCCATTTATTAAGAAAAATATAGATATAATGGAAAAAATTTATGAAGAAAATAGGGATAGAATTTTTTCAGGTGACAGGAAACTAAAAATGACGGAAAAATTTTGATTCGCCATTGATTGTTAGGTTGGTTGACAGTTTCTAACAAATACCTAACTACATTATAAATATTTAAATATGACTTTTTTCTAACTTCAACATGTATAGGGAAAAAATTAGCAGCGCAAGAGAAGGATTGACTTTTGATGACGTGTTAGTTGTGCCAAACCTTTCACCCATAGAGCCAAGAGAAACAAACCTTGAAACAAGATTCTCACGTAATATAAAACTTAATGTGCCTATTTCTTCATCTCCGATGGATACCGTTACAGAATGGGAAATGGCAATTTCAATGGCAAGAATTGGTGGAATTGGGATTATCCACAGAAACATGTCAAGAAATGAAGAGGCTGCCATGGTTAGAAATGTTAAGAGAGCAGAGTCCCTGATAATTAGAAATGTTTATACAATCGATAAAAAAACACCAATTTCTGTTGCAAGAAATATAATGGAAACGAGGAATATTGCAGGATTTCCTGTTATTGAAAATGAGAAACTTGTAGGAATTGTCACCAAGAGGGATTTTGAATTTTCTGGAACAAAGGACGGCACTATTTCTGAAATAATGACCAAGGATGTTGTATTTGCCGATGACAAAATATTACCCGAAGAGGCTAGAAAGATGCTTTATGAACATAGAATCGAAAAACTTCCTCTGGTGGATAAGAATATGAAAGTTGTCGGACTTGTAACATCCAAAGATATCACAACTAGGCAAAAGTTTCCAACTGCGACTAGGGATAAAGAGGGAAAATTGAGAGTTGGAGCGGCTGTTGGGCCATTTGACACAGACAGAGCATTGCTTCTGGAAAAGGAGGGGGCGGATTTACTTGTAATTGATACTGCTCATGCACACAATGACAATGTTTTGAATGCAATCAAGAAGTTAAAGAAAGAGATAAGTGTGGATATTGTCGTCGGAAACATTGCCACTTCAAAGGCTGCTGAAGATCTGATTTCATTTGATGTTGATGGATTAAAAGTAGGGATAGGTCCGGGATCCATTTGCACAACGCGTATTGTTGCAGGAATAGGAGTTCCCCAAATCACAGCAATAAGCGATGCTGCAGACATTGCAAAAGAACACAAGATACCAATAATTGCCGATGGTGGAATTAGATTCTCAGGAGATATTGTGAAAGCAATTTCAGCGGGAGCTGATTCGGTTATGTTGGGATCACTTCTTGCTGGCACAGACGAAAGCCCAGGTCAGGAGATGATAATCAACGGGAGAAAATATAAAGCATACAGAGGAATGGGTTCAATGGGAGCTCTGAGTAAGGGATCGGACAGGTATGGTAAGTTCTCAGGAAGTAAATTTGTCGCTGAGGGTGTTGAAGGCGCGGTACCTTACAGGGGTAAAGTTGAGGAGACAGTTTACCAGCTGTCCGGGGGTATCAGGGCAGGAATGGGATACTCTGGATGTATCAACATTAAAGAGTTAAAAGAAAAAACCTCATTCATAAGGATTACGACCAATGGCCTTGCAGAGAGCCACCCGCATGATATTAGGGTAGTATCAGAACCACCAAACTATCAGTTGTATCAGAACTGATTGAACCATATATTCTAAATTTTTTAAAATTATTATTTTTGGCGAATTTGAGTAAATAGATATTTAATTTTAATGTAATTAAGGTTGATGGTCATTAACTTGATCGGTCATAGGGGAGATGCTTCTAGGTATACAGAAAACACTATTGGCGCTTTCCTCAGCGCAAAAAAATGCAATCTTTACGGAATTGAACTGGACATCCAGATCACCAGAGACAGAAAGATTGTAGTGTATCATGACTCATCCGCTGAGCGGTTATTAAGGCTCAAAGGAACAATTAGCGACTATGATTACGGGGAGATTGAAAACATCACCATCGGAAAAAATGGTGAGAGGGTTCCTCTTTTGGAAAACGTTCTCGACATACAGGACAACGTAAAATTATTCATTGAACTCAAGACAAGGGATGAGGATGGATTTAGAATTAATGAAGGACTGGAGAAAGAGTTGAATCGTTTGCTCCAAAAAAGAGATATTAGTGAATTGATATTGATATCCTTCGATGTAGTCGCAATTAGGGAGATGAAGGAGATGAATATCAATTATAAGACTGGACTTGACATTGCGCCTGAAATGAAGATCATGCTGGACAGTATGCTCAAATCAAGAGTTCCATCCTTCATTAATTTTATACTGCCGGACTATAAGTTGCTGTTTGAGGAGAAGTATCTGAATTTCACAAAAACTTTTCAGAATGTGATTCCATGGTCAATAAAAAATATAAATGAAATAAAGAAACTACGAGAATTAGAAATTGATACATTCATCTGTGATAATCCATGCTCTATATCCAGAGATCTGGCAAAATCAAAAATTTTGTGAACTATCATTTTAGATTCTTATCAACGAAGCAGATCTTACGGGCCACTAAATATTAAGGAAAGTTAGTAATTTCGTATGGAATGGAAAGAAAAACCCTGAATACTAAGTTTGGAGAAATTTCCTATTTAATCAGGAATGGAGAAAAATATCTCATTCTTCTTCATGGTCTTGGTGGGAGAGGAAACAATTTTCTTACTCTTGCGTCAAAAATTGACAAAAGGTGCGGAATTATTTTACCCGATTTATTGGGTCATGGAAAATCCGCAAAACTAATGGATATAACAATTGAAATGCAATCGAATATGATCAAAGAAATGATCCATATTCTCCAGTTGAAAAATTATTTCATAGGAGGAAATTCTTACGGAGGTTGGGTTGCTCTCTTTCATGAAGTGAATTATGGTACTTCAGAAGGAATCATTTTGCTAGATAATGCAGGAACAAATCCCACTGTTGGAGACCAGGGTGAGGAGTCTGTGGAGAGATTTATGGACAGAATAAGGAGGGTAACTCCCAATAATAACATGAATGTGATTGAATCCATTGTAAGAAAAAACTCCGGAAATGGATATAAAATCAATGAAAAAGATCTTATGGACCTCAATATGCCTGCCATGATAATATGGGGGGAAGAAGACACTATGATCTCTAAATCATACGGAGAAAGAATGAGCGAACTGATCAAAAATTCCAAATTACACATCCTTACAGGAATTGGCCATACACCTCATGTCAAAGCGACCGAAAAAGTATCCGTATTAATTAATGATTTTCTTGATAGGAAATGAGTAAATTCCCGGATCCTCTGAGATTCTCTGTTCAAACTTGCCACTTACATCGTGCTTGAACAGCGTACTTTGAAAGTTATCCATGTTCCTGAACTCTTCCACTTCTATTCTTATAGCATCACTTTCTTCATAGGGGGATACAAATATAGAGTCGCCTTTAAAGGGACTGCCATTTGAATTTACGCTTACAACACTCATTCGATTTTCAAGAGATCTGGATTTAATATACTGATGCCACTCTTTATGAAAATCGTGGCGAATTAGAGATGGATTAAATATAACATTGGCACCATTGATTGCACTGATTTTTGCAAAGAATGGAAAATCTATATCGTAGCATATCGCTACTGCAAAAGAAAAACCATTTAGTTCGAATATCTTGATTACCCTACCCGGACTGATTCTTGATCTTTCTCTGCTAAACGGTACTAATTTATCCTGGTAACCCAGCAGCTTTCCCCTTTGGAAAACGTATGATCTATTGTATAATTGACCACTATCACTGACCAAAATTGAGCCTGCAATTAGAATAACATGTTTCGATACCTCAGACAATCTTTGAATAATTTCGGTTATCAATTTAACATCCACCACATCTTTAAAAATTCTTTCGGGAAGTATGACCACTCCTTCCCTGATCATATTCTCTTCAAGATTGTTCATAAAAATATCTGAATGATTGCTTTCTATCGGTTCTGATTGAAATCCTTGAAATTTGATGCTTTTCAATTTTATTCCACCGCTTCGATAATCTTTTTGGAAAGTTCAGACTTATTTATCTTACCGCTGAAGATAACTTTTCCGCTGTCAACAATGGTATATCTGTTGTTTCCTTCGTCAAAGGGGGAGTCCTCCAGGTAATTGATAACAGTGATGAAATTCGAATCCTCAGGGTTGTTATTCTCTTTATTTAACTTGAATTTTACAATCTTGGTATCACTTTGCTTTTCTTCTAAGATCTTGCATATTTTTTCAATAAGTTTTTCCCTTGGTTTTAACCGAATGGTTATTTCGTTTGTGGATGATAGTTTTTCGGAAGAAAAATTGGTTGTAAAATCAGAAAGGGCTGCGGGAATAGTTATCACATCGTATTTATTTTTGACAGTTGCTTCTAAAGCCAGTTTATAGAAATCGTCTGTTTCTTCACACTCTCTCAATTCCACGTAAGATGGAATCCGATACTTGCTATTTCCAATATACACAATAGAATCGTACCCCTTTCTATATGCTTCCCTGGAAATAGCGATGCCTGTTTTTCCAGAGCTTCTGTTCATAATTCTTCTTGCAGGATCCAATGGGATCGTACTGTGTCCAGATATTATTAAAATGGATTTTTTGTTGCTCCCCTTTCTCGCAATGCTATCAATTATTTCTTCAGACCACATTATTTTGGCTTTTCCATCTTCTATTCTTGGAGTCACTATTTTAACGCCCAGATTTTTCAATTTATCTAGATTTCTTTCGAGAATTGGATTCTCATACATTTCCAAGTGCATGGCTGGAACTATTGTGATGTCGATGCCCATCCCTAGGGCGTTTGCGAACAAAGTTTCACCTGCGCTGGATGCTATACCATTTGCCATTGCCCCGATCATGTTGAATGTTGCAGGACAAACCAAAACTGAGGTTTTTTCCTTCCCCCTTGCCAAAAGCGAAATATGCTCCATCTCTCCCGTTAATTCTGTGATAACCTTTGATTGCGAAGCCCATTCGAGAGTCTGTTCGCCAATCATTTTTGAAGCACTTTGAGAAAGGATTACATTGACCTCGGCTCCTTCTTTTACCATGTCCCTGATTATGTCAGGAGTTCTATAGCAAGAGATTGAACCGCCAATCACCATAACAACTGTTTTTCCATTTAAAATCCCCTTATTCTCCATATTCACTTCACCACTGACCAGATTCCATTTGCGGATACGACCTTGACATTATTTTCATCCCATATCCCTATATCCATGAAGATGTGCCTTTTTCCCGCCCTTTCTGCAGTAGATTCAAAGGATGCCATGCTGCCCGTAAGAGTGTTAAGGTAGTTTACATTCATTGAAATTGTGAAACCATTCATTACCTCTTCGAAAGTAAAGATGCAAAGAGAACCAGCTATATCTACCAATCCTGCTAAAAAACCTCCGTGAATAACATTCCCCTGCCGTTTCATGAATTCTGTTAATTGAATTTCTCCTTTTAAGTTGCCTCTATTTACGTTTATGAACTTGATATTAAATTGCCTGTTGAATGGATCTGATTTTGCGAGTAATTCAACACGATTCTTTAATTCCATTCATACTCAATGCATTGTTATATTTAAAGGAAATCAGACCGAAATTCATATCGCTTTAATGGCTCTCTTTTTGAAAAACAATATTAATGCAGTAGTCATATTATGTTATGGAGACGACCTATCCAAGACTGGAAAAGGTTTCGGAAATGTTAAAACTATTTGGACTGTCTACATATGAAGCGAATGCCTTTGCATCACTGGTTTATCTTGGCGTAGCTAATGCTGATCAAATTGCAGACACTGGAAAAATCCCAAGAACCTCATCTTATAAGGTGATGGAATCATTAGTTGAAAAGGGTTTTGTGAAGTATACAGAAGGAAGACCGAAAATGTACAAACCCGAAAATCTGGAACAAATAAGAAAGATGATAGAAACAAGGGTACAGGATCTATTTACAGAAATGAGGGATATAGAGGAAAATGTTCCATCAAAAGGAGATCCTCAGATGATTTACACAATATATGGAAGACATAGAGTTATGTCAAAAATAGCTGAATTAATCAACATTGCCGAAAAGGAATTGTTTATCTGTACTCCAATGGTAAAAGAGATAAGAACGGAAATGAAAAAGAACCTGGATAATGCTGCGAAAAGAGGTGTGAATGTATTCTTTGTCACTCCACCGCACAGCAGGGTTCCTGAAAGTGCAAAGGCTTTTTCAAAAAATGGGCTAATAGCGACAGATGTTGTAGCCGATAGGCAGAGGGCATTGCTAGCGGGAGCTGATCTCAGCGCATGCGGTTATACAGACAATCCTGCGCTTGCACTGCACGTTTTCCAGTTTATACAAATGATTATAGACAACAGTGAATTTATGATGAAAGATGGTATGGTATGAAGATCACAGATTCAAATAATATAGGCGGACATCTTTCAACTTCAAGTGGGATCGAGAATACACCGATTAGGGCAGCGAGTTTTCATTTCAAGAGTTTTCAGGTGTTTACCAAAAATCAAATGCAGTGGAAGGCAAAACCCCTGGAAGGGGAAGCGATCGAAAAATTCAGATCCTCTAAGAGTGAAAATGGAAATCCGGTGGTTATGGTCCATGCCTCTTATCTGCTCAACACAGCCTCCAGCGATGAGGTACTGAGGCAAAAAGTAAGGGAAGGTCTTAAATTGGAAATAGAGCGATCAGACCAGTACGGGATGGAACTTTTAACATTCCATCCGGGTTCTTTCAAAGACGCCACGCTTCCCATAGGGATAAAAAATGTTTCAAATATGCTAAACGATGTTTTGAGCAAGGATCAGCAGGTTACGGTTTTATTGGAAAACAGCGCAGGCCAAGGTAACAGTGTCGGTAAGACCTTCAATGAACTTGCCTCTATTATGGATATGGTAAACCTTAAGGAAAAAATTGGTTTTACACTTGATACCTGCCATTTATGGGCTTCAGGTTATAATTTTACCGATGAGTCCGGTTACGGAAAAATGAAAGACGAAATTAAAGAAAATATTGGAATCGATAAGGTGCTAGGTTTTCACTTGAACGACAGCAAAAAAGGTTTAAATGAACATACTGACAGACATGAGCAAATTGGAAAGGGGACGATAGGTGTCACGGGATTCAAATTTCTTTTGCAGGACCCGACTTTCAAAAAAGTTCCAATGATACTGGAGACCCCTTTGGGTGAAGATGGATACGAAGAGGATATCAGATCTCTTAATCAGTTAACGCAATAGGGAAAATGTGAAAATAAATACTTTCATACCTACAATTTATAGGGAAGGACTGGGAAGGGTAACATCTCCTCCCTTCGACATGCTTTCAAAGGATCAAGAAAGGGAACTTTCGGAGAACCCTTATAACATCATAAACCTTAAACAATG
>JAJZXP010000362.1 GCA_021806345.1 Thermoplasmata archaeon
TGGTTGATGTTTTTTTCTGGTAAAACTTCCTGTATACTGTCTTGTCTGTAAGCAGGCTACCACCGATCTTGATTATATCCATTTCACTAATGATGTCATTCGCTCTTAATTATGTTTTTGAAGACCTTTCCATGACAGTATATGTTGAAATGTGCAGTTCCTACGGTAAATCAAGCAAAAATTAAATTATGTATTAACACATACTGGTGAAAAGGGCCGGTAGATCAGCGGTAGATCGCTTGCTTTGCAAGCAAGAGGCCTCGGGTTCAAATCCCGACCGGTCCATTGATTTTTTTATTGCTTATAAAAACTTGAGTTATACGTGTTCACTCATATTTATCGATAGTTCAGGATTGGAAGCGTTATCAAAAATATTGGTTACCCCATTATTAGTGGCCCTGATTAGCTCTTACATTACCGTTTCTCTGCTATTCCATGACTCATAACGAATGTAGAGTTAGCAATACCAAGTTTCTTGGCCATTTGATCAGAATTTATCCTACGCGGAATATCGTAATAGCCGGAATAATACGCTTCCTTCAGAACCCTAAGTTGTTTGCTAGTGAGGGTATCCAGTGGTGAACCTATCGGTAGTCTTGCTTTTGACACCGATAAAACTCTTAAATCTAACCCTTCAGTCTTTCCGGCTTCAATGAATTTTGATATAGCCTCTGAATTGGTAAGAAAAGTAACAAGGTAGTTATCATTGACGACTTCAATTGATAAAGGAAAAATATCTAGAACCATGTCAGGTGGTTGATCAACCAGATAACTAATAAGATTGGCAGCCAGTAAGTAAACCAGAATGGAGAAAATCCAGCCTATCTGAGATAAAATGATTGACTGGTTTTTCTGCCATCATATTTATTTTTGATCTTATCTGTTTAAATGACACGAAAAGACATCATTATGATGTGTGATTAATTTAAGCAATAGTGATTACTGCGGAAGAATGCCAGAGTAGAAAATCATTGGCAAGGATCAACATCAAAACACTACTCCAGGAATGGGGTAGGCTTCACAACCGGTAAGGAAGAGGTCTTATGAAGAGATAATCAGTACATTTTTAGAAAGGGACAGAAATAAGTCAAATGTATTCTTCAATCTTAATCTCCCAGTTGTGGACAGATTTATTCTCACATTGATAGAAGATGGAGTGAGAACTTCAAAGGTTATTCTGACTAGGCTTAAGAAGGAAAATTTTAACCTCTCCTTGAGATCGCTTCAGTCTCATCTGGAATACCTGACCAGAGACAATCTGATTATAAGAAAAAGGAAAGACTATGGAAATGAATACGAATATTTCATCTCAAATTATGAGAAAGCATTAGAATAAAATGGTAGCAAGAGGATTTATTTTTATCCATCGCTCATTTTAAAACGATTTAAGGCGTATTCAGCAATTCTCAAGTGATATTATACCTTAAAAAACATGGGGATTTTGCACAATATCGGCATAAGAATAAAATAGTAATCCATCTAATACATTGAACAGCTATTAAGAATACTTTTGGCCTTGATGAGAGATTAAATATATATGCAACAGGTTCTTTCTATTTATTGATAAAAATTAACTCATTTTTGACCGATTTGAAAAGAGCTGTTGATGAATCTGCTAAAACTCTAAGAAAAAATGTGGTAAGCGAAGATTTAGCTAGAAGATATAGGGAGCAAAGGCAGGAGGCTCAATTTGTTTCAGAAGTGTATTATAATTTTAGAAATAATGGATATAAATCAAAGAGTCTTTTCATGGAATATTCTTATCCTTCTGTTGAAATGGAAGGAGAAGAGAAGAGGCTTAAGCCTGATTTAATCTTCGAAAGTAATGGATATGACCATGTAGTGGAATTTAAAGTGTTCTGGGAAGGAGACAGAGAAGCAAATTCTTCGAAGATCAGTAAAAGACAAAAAGATACTACAATAAAAAAGTATTACGAAAAAATGTTACTATATTCTCGTTTGAAGGATCAACCAATAAAAAACTTATACCTAGTTTTTACTTATGTTGGTCCATCAAAAATAGAAAACGGAAAAGCGTTTAATGCGCAAGAGTTTTATAAATCTGTATCCACATATGTTTTGGATATGGAATCAAAAAAGAAAGAAACCGAAATTCCAATAAAGGTAATAATAGGATAACATTTGAAAATGATAATTTCCACTCTTTATTTTAGCTTCGAGGATGAGTAGAGATCAATTTTAAGAGACATGACAGAATAAAAAGATTATCCAGAATTATTCAAGATTAATTTGTAATCCGTAATTATTTGGTTGATCATCACTACTACTATTTTATTCCTCTCTTGAAAAAAGTTCTATGGCTGGACCAAACGAAAAAATATATGAATATTGTATGATTATATATTATGAGTTCAATGGTTAAATATGGTAAAATTGTTTGGTTTTACGCAATGTTTTTTAACACATCCCTTTGCTATAAGCTAGGAAATTTAGGGGTGAGTTATTGACAAAAGAGTCAAATGAGAATAATTACACCTATACCAATAAAGGTGCAGTTTTGTATTATGATCCAATGAATCAGGGGTCCTAAAAATACCTGAGATTAAGTTTTTGGATGGAAGAGGAGCGATTTATGAGGTTTATGAAGTTGGAAAGTTTCCTAACTTTAATATTCCATTTGTAACAGTAAAGGAAAATGGAAAACTTACTCTATATAGACTACCTCAATGGTATTTATCTTGGGTAGACTCTGCTGATTTAATTAACTACCTAGCCAATGAAATATTTCCGTCAAAGGTTGAATTCGGCTTTATAATTTCTGAAGAACGTTACTATGCAGAACTTCTCTATGACAGTGGAGATTATGTGAAGGGTAAAATTTAAAATATTACAGAATTGAAATTGGAATGGATCAAGATTAATGAAAGAAATTAATTGGAACTTGAGATACTTATTGAGTAATGATTTATTCTATTAGTAAAGTTAGTGCTACTACTTTAGATTAAATTTTAGATTAAATATAGGCAAAAGATATTAATACTTCTAATAGATACTTAGTTACATCATAAAATATGATGAGAGGTAAAAATGATCCCCAGTGTTCCGGCAGGGACATTGGATGAGAATATTTTGAGGTTTCTATGCGGGAATGCATTGTTTATATTGATGATGGGTATTTGTCAAAGATATCTAAGCATTTTGGCGGATCGGAACATTTAAAGATTGATTATTACAGGCTTGCTAATAACATGGCAGGAGATTTAAAATATTGGTGTGTGGAGAGAAATCTGTACTGTGCTCCACCTTTTCAGGCTAATCCCCCAACTCAAGAAGAATCAAAGAGGAAAAGTGGTTATGATAAGCTTGTATACGCTTTAAGGAGAAATTCTGGCTTCAATGTACGAGAAGGAAGATTGCAGAAAGTAGATGGTGAATTCCACCAAAAAGGAGTTGATACATGGTTAACAATGGATTTGATGAAGTTGAAAAGTGATTATAACAAAATTCAAACTGCCATCTTATTGACATGCGACACTGATTTTGTTCCTGTAATTAAAGAGATTCGAGACTATGGAATAAAAGTAATCTTATATTATTACAGTGACTTCCAAAGAAATTCTATTTTCTCCATGTCAGACCACTTATTGAAAGAGGTTGATCAAAGAATTCTTATAACTAAAGAATTCTTAAATAAATCACTGATGAGAATGAATGGCGAATCCAGTCATTAATTAAATTATTAGAACATTGTTATTTGTTAAAGTCTAACAGTAATTCATCCGTAAATAATGGTAGAAAGAAGAGTGTCGACAAAACATTGCCTATGACCCAGCCAAAGATTCTATCGTACCTAAATGGAAAACACAGGAATTATGCTTAATTTTTTTATTCACAATTAATTTATAAACCATTTAATGTATATTTAACGATTTCCCAATGATATCATATCTCGCAACTTTTTATAACTAAGTAATTCTTTGGCATAAAACAGAATGTTATAAAAAATTAGAAGATTGATTCTTCTGACAACTGATCTTTAGTATGAACCAAAAGCAAACATGTCAAAGTATGCATTTTGTCATGTCATGAAACCTGCTTTGAATGATTGTTTATATACTACTCTAAGCCAATCTAAAGAGATCTCTAACATAGTTAACCACAGACCTATTTAAAGAGTTAGATAATGTCATGTCATGGCTTTGCCCATCCCAAAGAACATGATGATCCAATCCAGTAGAAGATCTCTGTCAATAGATTTTTTTCAGATGATGAGGTTCAGAAGATCTTTTATGAGATATCTGAAAAGATCAATACTGATAAAAAGAGAACAGATAAACATAAGAGATATTTTCTCCTGGTTGAATTCCTATATCGAACAGGCGGTAGAAAAGATGAAGTTCTCCTGGTTAAACCATCAGATATAAATCTGGCCACAAATTCAATCAGGATGAAGACTCTAAAACAAGGGAAAGATAAAAATGGAATTCAAAGGGAGAAATACAGGGTTATACCATTGCATTTAGAGTTAAGGGATGCATACATGCAGTATCTCCTCGATAAGAACATTTCAACAAAATCTGAGGATCCTTTATTTCCAATGTCCAGGCAGGTAGTGGATCTTTATTTTAAGAAGATGCAGGATAAACTTGGTTTTAAGGTTCATGCCCATAAATTCAGGCATACCTTTGCTGTTAAGGCTATAATGGATAATGTGCCATTGAATATACTGCAGCAATGGTTAGGACATTCATCAGTTTTCACTACATCGATATATACTCAAATAACAGGAATGGATACGTCAGAGTTTATGGGGAGGATAACATGACTAATAAAAAAAGAAACAAAAATGCAGACTCCAACCCGGCCTTTGATGAACTTTTCCTGCAAGGTAAAAATGACCCTCCAAAGTTTGCTGCCTTATAGTTTTCCCAAGACGGGGATATGGGGATGTATTTTTATGGATATAAAAATGCCACAAAAATATTAATAGACTGGTTCTCTAAGTCAAATGGAGATAATGCAACAATTTATCCTCTTATCTTTTTGATTAGACATACAATAGAGATTGGATTGAAGGAATCAATCAGGAGAGCATTAATACTAACCGGGAGGACCATTGACCCAGAAAAAAAGTATCATCACAAACTCAAAGATTTGTCTGAAACATTAGAAGATCTCATGAAAAACTATAAAATTTCAGAAAATAATGACTGGGTCAATACTAGGGAGTTTATAAAAAAATTGCAGGATGCAGATCCAGAAGCCACATTTGGAAAATATTCAATGTTCAAAAACGGTGATCCCTACTCCGTTAAAGGAAATGTTTATGCAGGTAAAATAGTTGAAATGGGTATGAATGCGATTGATACGCTAGATAGCATACTTGCAATGCTAGAAGAATACCTGCGAATGCAGAGTGAATATAATAGAGAAATTGGCAGAGAATACTAAAACGTTCGGAGATCCACAGCTGAGGAAAGAGCTCTTGAAAATAGGAATTAATGGCAGAAGGAGAAAGAGGGTAGAGCTATTTTTCCATGACTGCGCAATTTTGTCATGCTGCTGAATTAGAGTTGAACCATCCTGTCCTAGAAACATTCCTCCTTACCTCGTGTGCCATCTTGCCCGTATCTTCCAGATGGATTCTTTCCTTCCTTTCCTTCCTTCCATTTAATATAATGTTCATGTAATATTCACATAGCCCAAGCTGGCTCAATGTCTGAAGTATAACGGATAATTCATCAGCCATATCATTGATTCCTGTTCTATATGAAAATTTCCTGCTCTGTGGCGAAACTTCCATCGAATTCGGTAGTTCTTCCATTTCCTCGTCGTTCATTGCAAAGCTTGGGTGAAAAGTGATTTTATAGGAGAAGATTCTGTTTATTATGAATTGGTATCCATCCACTACGGTTACATTAAAGTGTTTATTCTTGAAAGTATCTCCTATGCCTTCGAGGGAATATATGTTAAAATTGTCACCATAAACTATTGAAAGGCTGAAGGTTCTTATTTCTATATCCTTATTTGAAATATAGTATGCGAAACTAAAAAAATGCTCTGCAACCACCTTTCTATATATGAAAAGAGCTATTGGAGCTATGATCGCAACAATCAGCCCTACTAGGATTTTAATAGAAAGCTGAGAGAGAAAATTTAGCATATAAATTGATAATTCTATTTTACTTTTAAAGGTTATCTTCAATTCATATCGGATAATTTAAATCTTTTTTCTTGTTTCTTCTCACACGGACGAAAAGAAGCTTGTCCAGATTACAATGAACCTTTCTGATCAGTCAGGGTTCGTTGTTTAGATCGATTTTGATTAGCATGCAGGAAGGGTTGAATATCAAGATAAGAACAGAATTAAAACGATTATATGGAACCGAAGCAGAGGAATAAAGGGATAAGATCATATATCATGTGGCAGGAGGTATTAGTATATCCACAATAAACTGAGGGAACCTCTTTTTAAAATTGCGAAAGACTAATTCTTTTCGTACGGCCTCAGGAAATCCCTTATTTCCATGAGCTTATTTATGTAGGTGGTCATATTAAACCAGTCCTTGCTTATTACTATGGCCCCAGTGGAATATACGCTAAAATCTGAATCATCGATCACTTGCGTTAATGAAACAAATGATTTGCCGACATTATCTGTTTCCTGTACCATAACATCCGTTTCATCTATGCCGTTATGGAAGTATAGGGAACCCGCATTCGCAGAATCTTTCCTTCCATTAAAACCGTATCCTTTGATTTTTCCTGTATCTTTATAATCCTTATGGAGTTTGTTAATATCATAAAATGGTATTTCAATGGGTGGCCTAAATATCTGGTTCAATATGGTTATCACATAATCCCTAGTCTCAGAAACTTTGGAAAAGATGATCTTGTCCTTAAAGATCCAGAAAAATGGGTCTTTGTTAACGTTACGAGTGTATTTCTCTATTTGTATATCCGTTCGTGATGAATTCAGCTTAGGTCTTGTACCACGCATTTCGACAGATAAAGAAAGCAGGATCGGGACAAAATCCCTCGACTTACTATTTTCAGAGAAATAATCCTTTGTCTCTCCATTTATTATTTTTGATAATGTATAATTATTACCTTTGCTGGTTCTAAACTTCCTGCCTTCGAGCTCTCTTAGTTTCTTTACAATATCTTCTATTTCTATATTCTGTTGCAGATCAACAAATGTCCTTCCAATCATATTTACACCTTCAATCCAATTTCGCTCCGCAATTCATGCAAAACGTTGCTTCCTCAGGATTCTCATAGCTGCACATGGAACATACTCTGATCTTTCCCCTGTGGTGCATCATCATTCGCTGAACATAGTGATATCCCCACGCAGTACGAACGTGCCAGCAATCGTATGAATCGTCGTGCTCACAC
>JAJZXP010000207.1 GCA_021806345.1 Thermoplasmata archaeon
GAGGTGAAGCAAAGAATGAGGCATTAAAATTATGTAAAGGATCCCACATAATTATATTTGACCCATCAAAGGAGTACAGTTTAGGTTACGCAGATTTGCTCTATAAATTTGTTAACCAACGGGAAAAAGTGGTACTTTACTCTGAGTTTTTGATTATCAGAAAGGATGTAATTGACCATGTAAAGGGATGGAAAAATCTTAAGGTTTCAGAAGACATAGATTTATTGGCAAGAATATCAAAGATTTACAGCCTGGTGTTCTATATTACAGAGGGTTACAACTCAATTTCAAGATTTTTAACGTATAAACCTTCACAGATACTTACTAAGAAAAAAATGAGATGGTATACCAATAAGAAAAAAATTGATCTGATGCAAGATATCATCGTTGGAGTCAACTTCAAGGCAAAGGACATAAGATTTTTTTGGAACGGAAGTTCTAAATTTCTTGGGTATATAGCCTATTTAAAGTCAAAATTCAAGAAATATGATGAAAGTAGAGATGGAAACAACTTCCTGATTGTCCTTGAATCACTTTTTGAATCATTTATTTTAAATGAATATGATGCATTCATAGTTGACAATAAGGAAATGAAGCTTTCATTTGAAGAGGAGGATCTGAAGTACATCGCAAAATATAGTGAAATATATAAAAAAAGCGACACGATTAAGAAAATAATAGAAGTGGAAACTTAAATAACTTCGAAATCCCTTCCCCTATCCTGTCTTTTTATCATCCAGCCTGGATAGAGTTCTCTATCTTCGGAAGCTTTGTCTAAATGTTCCATTTGTTCCTTTGTGAGATTGACATCAACACTTTTCATGTTTTCTTCGAATTGCTCAACTGTTCTTGCACCAACGATTACCATTCCCTTCTTACTTACTACCCATGAAAGAGCTACGTTTCCAAGCGAGCATTGCTGTTCCTTAGAAACAACCTCCATAGCCTCCAGAACTCTCTTGGCTTTTTCTTCTTCAAATGGAGGGAATACTCCTCTGTTTCCAAATCTTGTTCCTTCTTTGGGCGATAAGTCCTTTCCATACTTTCCAGTCAGCACACCGCCGTGGAGTGGACTCCATGCCAATAGCGTCAGGTGGTCGTGATTCATATATGGAATGATCTCCTGCTCAATGTCCCTGTTTAAAAGTGAATAATTCATTTGGGCTGAATGATAGGGTTCAAAATGATTTTCCCGGGCTATAGAATTGTACAGCGCCATCTGCCATGACTGAAGGTTTGAAAACCCAGGATAGTCTATTTCTCCTCTTTCTACCAAATGCTGCATAGTTTCGGCTGTTTCCATTAAAGGGACATGATAGTCAAAGGAATGCATCTGATATATTTCCACGTGATCAGTCTGAAGTCTTTCCAAACTTTGTTTTATTGATTCCTGTATATGATGCCTTGACAACCCAACCTGATTTATTCCCTTTCCAGTTTTCGCTCTCACTTTCGTTGCCAGATGGACTTCATCCCTGAAGGGTTTTATCGCCTTACCAAGGGATACCTCAGATTCGCCTTCATCATAAGCATCTGCAGTGTCAAATAGGTTAATTCCGTAATCGTAAGCCTTCTTAACCATCTCATCTGTCTTTTCCTGGCTTATTCCTCCCAATTTCCAACTGTTCTTAGAACCAAAAGTCATGGCACCAAGACCATATGCTGAAAGATACAATCCTGATGAACCATATTTCAAATACTTCATAAAGCAATAGCAATAGTGCATATTAAACCGTTACGGCATAAAATTAATAAACTTAGAAAATGACCCCCAATGAAAGGCGGTAGATACAAACATTTGATTATTTTATCAGCAATTCTACTTCTGATTCTAAGTAACTATAATCCGGGATTTTCAACATCATCAAACTTTTCATCCCAGCTTAAGCAGAATCCTGGAAATTCGGATAAAGGACCTTCCCAGAAGATTTATGTATATAAAAACTTAACAATCTCCAATTCCAATGTATCTCTTATGTGCGGAAACATCCTTTGCTTTCCACGAGAAGGAAATTTTTCAATTCTGTTTGAAACAAATGTTTCTGTAAAATGTGAGTCAATTTTCAGCCTAGGATCGAACATTAACATCTCGAATTCAAAAGATTCTCACTCATTTAATTTTTCATATGATCGATTCGTTTTTAATGGCTCTATCTATATAAAAAATTCGAAAATACGGTTTTGCGACGCAATTATTGGTGGAAACAGATCTGTACTAAGAACAACATTTACTAATGATACAGCTATAGTTAAAAATAGTTTTTTAAATGGAACCAAATCAATAAGCCAGGGCAAATTTCAATCAGCACTTGCAACCAATGAAGGTCAACCGATTAGTTCCATTCAGAATTGTCAGCTCACTTTTATCAGGTGTCAATATTCGAGTTTTCCCATATCTTCAATATGCGAAAGCATGAATTATACACTTAGCTCCAATGAAACAACCCTGAGCACAAGTTTCATAATGGGTGAAAATTCATATGGTTTCAATGTCACATTGATGAATAACACCTCTTCAAGTAAAGTTATATTAAATTTAACAGACCCCCTTTATTTAAAAGGATTTAATTCTCGATATCTTAATGTGAGTTTTCTTTTTCCTTATGGAACCCCTTTAACCATATGGAATTTCTCCCTGAGATTTAACTCCAATTCTAGTCTAAACTTTACGGGGTTGAGCCATAATTATGCAAGATTCATTGATTCCCATATTGTTACGCTTAACTCATCGATAAATGGAAATTCAGATCCTTATTTTGTATCTGGATTTTATAGTGGCAATAAAGTAGGTGCTATTCTGTCTGACTCGTGCCTATTAATGATCGATTCAAACTTTTCTCAGGCACGGGGAATAAAAAATCTCCCGGTTTACCTTGAACATAATTCATCATTTGCATTTGTTCCTGTTCTTTCAATTGAGTATTCTTTTCTGGGCAACGACTATGTCCTACCTTATTCTGGGATACTCGGAAATTTAAGTTTTTACAAGAACGAAAAGCTTTCCAACTCTTCGCAGATGAGTAAGAATAAGTTTAAAAATATAGCATCCTATCTGATCCCAAGCCTGTATTCTACTAATACAACTGAAACAGAGAATACTTTCCAGTACTCAATTTATAACTACAGCGGGTACTTTTCGATAAATGAATTTACAATGCTTGACTTAAAAGGGTATAATTTGAGAAAGAACTTTAGTAATGTTGGTAGAACAGTGCTTAAAATTTCAAATCCATACGAGATAAATAACTCCTTATTTTTCAATATTTCTCTTAATTACACTGAAATGAAAGGGCATACTATTTATTCATCAATAAACTTATTTTACAATGACTTGCAAACGAAATATAACCTAAATTATACCCCCACCCGGAATGACGGAACATTTGCCGTCAATGAAAGTGTAAAGACAGCAATAGGATTTAATAAGAAAAACATGGAATTATCTGGAAATATTTCATATTTTAACGGACTCAAAGACTGTGAAAAGAAAGTGAATTACACTTTCCAGGCAAATTCATACGTGTATGCATTCCATATTGAGTCGGATGGACTGCCAATTAATTCTGTGTTTAGAGTTCAAACCAACAATTCAACATACTCAAGCAAGAATGGATCGATTTATTTTAACGCTGCTGTGAATACATTTGCCATTATTGTATGCAATTCAGGATACTACAGACCTGTGAATAGAACGGTAACAGTGAATCCTGGCCTTACTTGTGTGAATTTTGTAAAATTAACAGGAAATCTTTTGTTCGAAAACTCAGATAATGCATCTTTGTCAGTATCCATCAATAACAAAACATATGATCTAAATTCCAGTATTTGCATAACATTGCAGTACGGTAATTACACTCTCTTTGTAACCATGAATAATAAAACTGAAGACCTAAATATAACATTGCAGGAAAATAAATTAACAATATCTATCTTCTCCTTTCCTCCAGAGGTAAAGTACAATTTGGTTACGGAATACTTCTACTTCGCGATTTCTGGAGTTCTTGTTGGAACTGTATACAATTTCGCCAGGATGAGATATAGGAGAATATGTAAGGAATGCTTGGTACCGGTAAGACTGGGGGAGAGACACAGGCATAAATAAAAAAAATAAAATCCATTCAAAAATATCAATTCACAATACAATTCATTATCGGGTTGATCTTCCACTGTTCCAGCTTCAACAGAACTCTTGTATTTTAATACCTAATTTTGAATCATTGAAAAGTTGTATGCACTGAAATAGTGCAGTCCTTTCTGGGAACTGTAAAGCTCAAAGGAGAAGGATGAGATTAAAGGTCCCCTTACTGAAAATACTGTCTCGAGGATATTATTGATTTGGGAAAAGTTTACAAGGCCGTTGGGTGTGAATATGTAGTAATCTGTTCCATTTTGATATTCCGAATTTGCCTTCAAAGTTCTATTCATCCCGACATAGAAATTGTATTGATCGTTAACCACTATCTTTATTCCTTCGAAATTTTTACTTGAACTGCCTTTCAGGTTGGAACCGTTACCGGAATATGAATAATCAAAATGCAGACTCTTGTTGGCCAGAGCCAGATAAGACAAATTAAAAACCTTTGCTTGAAGTGATATGACGCTGTCAACATTAGAAGTGCTATTTGTGGATAAATTGAATCCGTTGCTTAAAACACCATTACTGTTTGGTAAGCGATAAGAAAATGAATCAGTAAAGGAATTCTTCTCTGTGCTCCAGCATACAAATGGATTTGAAGCGCTGTTTGTAATGTAATCCATTTTGTAGTTCGAGAGCCCATAAGTCGAGTTTGAAACCTTGGTTGATATCTTGACTATATTACTTACCTCTTCATTATACGCCTGTATTGTGAAGAAGGTTCCTGCGTTTATAAGATCAGCATAGTTGTTCGGGAAAATGGTAATATTATTTTTCCCTTCATGAAGAATCTTGTTGGAATGCCACAATAAGCCGTTGTAATTTCCGTTTGTATTTCCAGAAGTTATGATCCTGAAGAATATGGGAGATGTAAGATTCATTCCATCAGCTGGTGTATAGACTATGGTAACATTCATTCTGGAAATTATATCCGGTATGCAATTGGGATCACTTAAATTGGTTACGGAAGTTATGTGATATATTCCAGCATTTGTATTTTGACTGTCCAAGTAAACCGCAC
This sequence comes from Thermoplasmata archaeon, assembly GCA_021806345.1. The sequence continues at coordinate 5,157 of JAJZXP010000207.1, forward strand.
CACCGGCCGTTCCGCCTATGATTACTAAAATGACGATGGCAAAAGTTGTATTTTTACTTAAAAATTCCCTAATTTGGCCTTTATTTGGAATTTTAATAATCCTGTCCGTCTTTATCTCATCCAGTTCAACTGCTCTTTTTTGATTTTCCTTTACATAGTCTGCATATGTCAGGACAACCAGAAGTGCCCAGTCCAAGACGTATCCCAGCAGGAGTCTGAAATTGAAGAGAAATATGAACATCGGAAATACGAATATTGCATATTTAAGATTGTTGAAAAATTTAATATAGATTAAAAATAAAATGATTGTGAAAGAAATAAAAATAAGGGTGAATACTGAAGATGGTATATTTACCAGTCCGGTGAAAGACAGTTCTGAGAAGCCGATCCCGATTCCGAACACTGGCTGGAATTCGGCCCCTATTATATTTCTAAGCCAGTCCCATGGTTGCATTATTATAAATGGTAAATTTGTCAATAGAAATGATAATGAAGAAAAAAGGAAAAATGAAAAAATTTGCTTGTATGACCTATTTTTTTCCTTAAAGATAAGATAAAGCAAAAAAGGGAAGGCTATGACAGAAAGCTGCTTGGAAGAAAGGGATAAACCGTAGAACAACCCTGACAGCCACGGTTTATTTCTGGTGGTGTAAGAAAGAATTAGGAAAAATATCCATAAAATATCTGTTGAACCACCAATTGATAACCCGAAGGTGTATATTGAAAGCAATAAAACAACTGCAAAATACGGCAATATGTTTACCATTTTCCTTTCATTGAGATATCTATACATAACTACTAGGTTGAGCCCGGAAACAACCAACAGTATGGTATAATCTGGCAGGTTGAAGAGTGCTACTGGTACAAATGCAAGGACAGACATCCCCGGATAGAGCACTGTTTCCACAAGTTTACCATTAAGTCCTGGAGTAACATAAAGAGGATTGGGTTGAATAAAGTTAAAGACTCCACTCATATTGCTGTTAATATACGGGTCCTTTCCCTCCAGGAAAATTTTGGCCGCGTAAGTTTGGATTATGATTTCGTCCGTAAGAGCATTCGGATAGATTCTGGATATAATAAAAAAGGAATCGGCCACCATTAAAACGAGACCTAAAATTGGCAAAAATGAGATAATTTTGTTAGCTTTTAAATTGCTCACAAAATAAAGCAGCATTACAATGCCAATCAGTAGTAATGCCAATCCGCTTAAAATTGCACCGTAATTGAGATAACTGATGTAATTTAGTGATACAAAGGTAAAAAAAATAAAAATGGCGCCCAGCAGAAGGAATCTTATCTTTTTGAAATTTTGCTGCATCCGGTTATCCATAGACTTAATCTCTTATTATTCTTTTATATTTAAATGATTAGAGAACGGGAGAAAAGTGACGTTTTTGAACCTATAGATGCCAAACAACACCCTGACCTCCACCGAAATTGGTTGAGAAGGATGCTAAAATTCCAAACCCAGTGGCTATCATTACATTGACGCCGAATGACAGTAACAGGAAAATCATTGCAAAGTATATGGCAGAGCCCAAGCTACTCATCAAGTTATATCTTGCGTACTTCCTGAATATGCTTCCACTCGTTTTCTTTTTTGCAAAAGTCCAATAGTTGTTCAGTATGAAGTTACTCAATATTGATGCCTCTAGTGCAACAAGAGCCCCTACTACGATTGGGTCCCTGAGACCTTCGGCTATAAAGTCCATAACTATAAGATTGACAACTGCCCCAAACATGCCTACAATGAGGAATTTTACCATCAAGTAATCAGACAGATTCAAGAGCAACTTAATATAATGACTGAATTCCCTGATCCCAAGTTTACTCTTACCGCTTACTCTTTTGTTGAATCTATAAGGGACCTCAACAACATTCTTTGCTCCTGAGGTTGCAAGAATCTCTAACAAAACCTTGTAACCGTTTGATTTAATATCGGTTGGTTGAATTATATCTCTCCTGAATCCAAAATAACCTGACATTGGATCCTTTATATCCTCAGTCTCCGGTATATTCAAATGAGCAAGAGATGTTGCTACTTTGGAAATCACCTTCCTGGGAAGCCCAAATTCTGACTTTCCTCCCCGAACATACCTAGATGCTATGGCTATTTCTTTTCCTGCCTTTAGCTGCCTGTAAAGTTTTGGTATTACTTCCGGAGGATGCTGAAGATCACTGTCCATT
>JAJZXP010000286.1 GCA_021806345.1 Thermoplasmata archaeon
TGCCCCTATGCCTGGAGAAGCACCATACAACCTACTTGGGCAAGTAACTAGTGCAGAGAATCTAAACGGCTATGGCACAGGCGAGCCATTCGAAATACCAATTACAATTTTGCAAAGATCTTCAGGAGTAGTTAATATAAGCATAACCAAAAAGGGCATTAACTCGACCACCACAGAACTTGTATTCTCCGTTACCAGCGGAGGACATCCTGTTCCCAGTTATAGCTTAAACATCACTTCGCAAAATGCGCTGGGTGCAAACAGGGGTTATTTCATGGGTTACAATAAGTCCGCAATTGATCCTAATTTCTATTTGGTACAAACTGCAGGCCCGGACACTGGTTCGCAATATTTGCCGATGGCAAACCTGAAAACCAATGCTAATGGATTGGCTTATGTGAATTTCACTTCGCTCTTCTACTCGTACAATGCAACTACCGGTGCGATCTCTCCAATGAGTGCCCCATCTGGCGCATATCTCCCCTTCGACGAATTCGAGATTTCAGCTACAGGAGACGGAGCCTTTGGAGCTGCACAGGCAACAGTCGTTTCAAATGGATCATCATTATACGTCGTAACCTTCAGCGAAACTGGCCTCAAAAGTGGTACTGTTTGGACAGTTGATCTTGCTTACCTATCCGGAACGTCTTCTAATGGGACTATAACCTTCGAAGTTGTGAATGGTTCCTACTCTTATACAGTGCAGAATGTAACCTTCTATGCTATCGTTGAAAACGCAACGGGTAAAGTAACGGTAAATGGCGCAGACAAATTCGTTCAAGTAAGATTTCTTTACATAGCTCATAATGTAACATTTACTGAGACAGGCTTAAAAAATGGGACTTCGTGGCAAGTTACTCTTAATGGCGTGACAGAAAATTCAACAAGCTCAACTATTACGTTTGTGGAACTGAACGGTACTTATTCCTATCGGGTTGGTAATGTGACTGGGTACAATATAACTAAGAATGGAACTGGGAGCGTTGTGGTGCATGGAAATAACGTTGCCATCAGTGTTCAATTCAGCCCGGTCGTAAAGCCGTCAGTTGTAACACCAACGAACTACACAGAATACTATATTATCGGAGGCATAATAGCTGCGATTGTTGTTGTTGCCGGGGTTGTAATGTTTCTTAGTAAGAAGCGGAAAACCTAGGCTCAAATTTTTTTACCAATAAATTTTTTTTAAGGTATTAAATTTTTAATTTTATGTTTTTTACTTGTATTGGACGTGGTCACTGTTCTCGCTTAACTTCTGCTTACGATTTTGTAATCATGATGTAATTTCTTTCATTGAGATATCTCTGTAGCACGTCGGCTTCGGCAGGACATTCCCCGTTTTGTCAGTGCCCTTTCTTGCATGCCCTCTATCCGTGTGATCTTCTCGTTCAAATTTATTCGTTTCGGATATTGAAAAGCATGAAGGTTTTCTCATTATCTCCTTTTCTGTGGGGGAAGAACCCTTCATTATAAGGGAACTCAACAGATCTAAATTATGCTGAGCAAATAAGCAATAACCAAATATATTCCACCGATAATTAAAAATATACAAGTTAGTATAAGTTGTTCCCTATTTATGGCCTTTGAATCTATCTCGGAACTTGGGACGCCCTGTAGAAGTAACTCCTTTATATAGTCCCTGGCCCCGAAATCCCACCAAGCGCCAATAAAGAATATAAAGAACGCGCTCAAAAATATGACTAGGGGCATCACTGAAAGGTAACTAAATACGCCATAAAAATAGAATGGGAGGGGAATTAAAAGCAAGGAAAAAAGGATTAAGAGAGGTGTTAAAGCTACTTTTAGCCTCAGCTTATTTATTTCTCGCATTTTTTATCTCGTTCAGTTCATCCTGAGTAAAATGGCACCTATACCAGTGATTCTGTGCATCTCTAATCGGTGGATCGTTAGATTGACATATATCTTTATGAAATACACAACGAGGATAAAACCTACACCCCTTGGGTACGTTTAGTGAGCTACCAATTTCTCCAATAATATCAATTTTCCCAGGGTCCCAATCTGGCGTCGGTGTAGGTACTGATTTTACGAGTGCTTTTGTGTAAGGATGTAAGGGGTTATTAATAATATCATCAGCATTGCCCATCTCGACGATTTCCCCAAGGTACATGACCATAATCCTATCTGACAAATAGTAAACAGAGGCTATGTCATGAGAGATGTACACTATGGTCATTTTATCCTTCAGCCTTATATCATTTAACCTGTTCATGAAGGATGCTCTAAGAGAAACATCGAGCATAGAGGTCGGCTCATCAGCAATTATAAAGTTCGATTTAAGCACTATCGCCCTAGCTATGCCTACCCGTTGTCTTTCTCCACCTGACAATTCATACGGATATCGGTCAATGTAATTTTCGGGTGGAGTAAGATCCGCTTTTGCTAAAGCTTCCTTAACCATGGATGCCATCTCTGAGTAATCCTTTGTTGTCCGGTGACCGATAATCGGCTCAGAAACGATACTAAAAACAGTTTGTTTCGGGTTTAGAGAATCATACGGATCCTGAAATATCATTTGCGTATTTTTCCTAAATTCTCTATAATCTTTATGTTTGGGTTTTAACTTGTTGATGTGAGAATATGAATTCTCATTAAAATAATAAATCAGATCTCCGGACGTTGGTTTCAAAATGCCTATAAGTAGCCTTGCTAATGTACTTTTTCCCGAGCCTGATTCACCAACAAGTCCGAGTATTTCACCACGTCTAATTTCGAATGAAACATGATCTACAGCGTGGACTTTATCTCTCCTACGTGAGTAGATTTCAGAAAATATGTTCGTTTTCAAATAAAAGTACTTTACTAGGTCAGAAGTTTTTATTATATCCAAAGAAGTATTTGCGAATAATGCATGCTTTTTCTTTTCAACTGGATTAGAAACGATTTTCTTGGCAAAATGGCAAAAACTGTAGTGTTCGTTAGATATATAAACTTGGGGAGGGTCGGAGGTCCTGCATATCTCTTGTGCCATATAACATCTGTCTGCAAATTTACATCCCGGTGGAAGATTAATGGGATCAGGGAGTCTCCCAGGTATCCCCTCAACGTGACTTTTAGCGTGTGCAAGGCTGGGATAACTTTTCAGAAGTTCAATAGTGTACGGGTTGTGAGATTTCAAGTAGATATCTCTTGATTCCCCATATTCCATTATCGATCCAGCATAAAACACAGCAATGTGATCTGCAAGTTGGGAAACTACGCCTATGTCGTGCGATATTATGATCATTGATTTTATTTTACCGCTGGTTTTCAATTTCTTCAATTGCCCTATGATTTCAGCCTGAGTAATTACATCGAGCCCAGTTGTTGGTTCATCTGCAATGACAATACTTGGATTCAAAGCAAGAGCCATGGCAATAACCGCTCTCTGTTTCATCCCACCAGAAAGTTCATGAGGGTAGGACTTCGCAACTTGTGGTGTCAAACCAGAGATCTTCAATGTTTCGATAACTTTTGTCTCGATCTCTTTATCGCTCAAATCTGTGTGTATTCTGTATACTTCTCCAATTTGCTTCCCTATAGTATAAACTGGGTTGAAGGAGTTCATAGCGCCTTGGAAAATCATGGAAATATCTTTCCATCTCATATCACGGAGTTTTGCGTCGAGTAATTTTCTTTCTTTCCATTTTGTCTTCCGCGTCTCTGTTACGTATTTATCACCATAAAGCGAAACGGAGCCCATCACGCGCGCGTTTTGTGGCAATATGGACATAATCGCTAGTGCGAGCGTACTTTTCCCTGATCCAGATTCTCCTAATATACCGAGAATCTCTCCCTCCTTTAGTTTTAAATTTATATTTCTAAGCGCTTTGACTTCCCCATTAAAGGTTTTAAAATGGACACTAAGATCTTCAATCTCCAAAATATCTTCATTCCTCACATAATCGTTTTCTACAACCTCAATCATCTTCTTTCACCAAGCCTCGGATTTGCAACTTCATCTATACCTCGCGAGATAAAGATAAAGGCAAGTATAAACAGTGAAAGTGCCGTCAAGGCAGGTATATATATCCATGGGTAGAGTGACACACTGAAATAATCGCCCAGGAATCCATTGAGCATTCCACCCCAAGTCGGTATCGTAAGTGGGGCTAGTCCAAGAATTTCATAAGTAGAAACTGCTGCAACTGATCCTCCTATATTTATTGCTGTCAGATATGCAAGAAGGGTGCCCATGTTGGGGAGGATATGTCTTTTCATAATCTTGGTAGTACTTAGGTTCGACACTATGGCCGATTCTATAAAGGTTCGACCTTTTATGCTTCTTACAACACCAATGAGCGAGAAAGTAACAAAAGGCCATCCCAATAGTGAAAATATTAATATAAGATTAAAGAGCGTTGGGCCAAGGACGGTTGCAAGTACTATGAATAGTGGCAGTCCCGGGATAAGGAAGATAGCTAAAGATATAGTTTCCCAAAACGAACTAACGATACCCGAGTAATACCCTATAAGCATTGAAACAACCACTGAAATGAGAACAGTCACTACACCTGCTGCAAATCCAACCTCCAAATCAACCGGGAAACTATCTATGAAAATAACCCATATATTGTTTCCTGCAGTGTTTGTACCGAGAGGAAGTGGTATGCCTGATACTGTATGTAGTGTTGGTGGTATAGGTGCAGCTTTTCCCTCAAAACTATATATTATCAAATCTGAGCCAGACAATAAACCAATAGCCGGAGCATCTTGCAAACTACTGTTGGATAGCCAAGGATTTACAAACATTATCGGGGGCGTGATCGTTCTACCGATGGAAGCATGCCAAGAAAATGGATATTTTATATGCGGATCAATGAGGTACAACATGCTTCCGCTGGTTGTGTTCGAAAGTAAAAAAGTCCCGGAGGAATAGAACCTTATATTGTTTATGCTAAATGGAAGGCTAATAGTATTCGCAACGCTAAGAATGGTACTGTTTTTAGATGGGGCTAAAACATAAATATTCAATCCAGAAGATATAATAAAGTTTGTCGGGAACCCATTAGAACCGGAGCTTACACCTATAGCCGATATATCTGAGGAAGAGGTATAAACCAGTTTTTCTGTTCCATTAATAAGATAAATCTGATAGACTGCCCGCCCCTCGTCAAGAAAAGCAGAATTATTTTTAGCAGGAGTGGACTGATAAAACGAAGGTATAACGAAAGATGTAATATTCGTAGAGAAGTTCTTACTGTATGCTAAGGTACCATTATAAAAGTATGAATTCAATGTTTTTCCTTCAGTCAAAAAGATTCTCGTTTCGCGTGGAGATACAAACTCATTACCGTAATAATAAACATTTGTAGGTTTCCGCGTAAGTTTTACACTCCAATAATGTTGTAGGTTATAGGAAAAATACGAATTCAAGTAGTATCCGGTATCATTCGCAGTCACGGAAAAGACATACGAATCTGGATTGTATGGTGCATTAGAGAGAAACTGCCCAATAAGCCCACTTGGAGGGTTAAATTGATACGTTTTACTGCTTATAAAGCTAGACAAAATGGTTCCATTATAGTTCGCTTTAATAAGACCTGTTAATCGTACTGAAGAATTTTCTGAGATCGGATTATACGTACAATTCACATCTGCAAGATATATCGTATGATTAGTGGATACCTCTAACACCTCTTGAGGAAGAAGTGTTGTTATATTATATGCCGTGAAAGAGTGAAGATTTTGTGGAGTCTCGTTGATATTAAACAAGTTTCCTGATGTTGCGTTTTTTGTTGATATTGCATAAACTGCATAGGTGTTATTATGGTGGCCTGCCATAAAAATATAATAGCTTCCACTAGTCGTGTAATCGCTAGTAGTAATATCGTAAGATGTGCTTACTGGAGTAAAATTCAAGTTATGATTAAGTTCCTGAACTGGCGAGAAATAATCTTCAGATGGGACGGCAGCAAAAGGGTTACCATGAACTATAAATGGTGCTAGGATAGATATAATTATAAATACAACAAGGATATAAAATCCAACTTTTCCATAATTAGATCTATAGAAAACCTTCCACTGTTTGTAGAGATTCTTTGCAGTGAATTTCAAGTTATTTTTTAGAATCCGCAAGTTATTTTTTCGATTTCGAATCCGAGTCTTAGAAGTCATACTCTCACCCTTGGGTCCAACCACGCATGAATGAAATCTACCAACGAATACGCTACAACGGTCACTATTCCTAAAATGAATAACGCTGCTTGAATAACAGGATAATTCTCATTTAAAGTGCTAGTATAGAGAAGTCTTCCCATTCCTGGCACACCGAATATTATTTCTGTCACAACAGCACCACTCATTAACAAAGCAAATTCAAGAGCCATTCTGGTTGATTCTGGTACCATTGCATTACGAGCAGCATGATGGAACATTATCGTAGATTCCTTTACACCTTTGGCCCTTGCAGTCGTGATAAAATCCTCACCCAAAACTGAAACCATTATACTTCTCATTGTTAGCAAATGGCCCATAGCTTCAATTACAACAAGGGTGATTATAGGCATGGCAAAATAGTATAACATGGTCTCAAAACTTTTCAACGAAGCTAAGGTGAATATTGATTCGAATCCACGAACAAAACCTTGCAAGCTCGGGCTTGAAAAAAATGTGGTAGTTGGTAACCTATAAAAGGAAACCTGAACGGGGAATATGGGAAAGTAAACAGCGAAAATAAGAAAAACAGTTATTGCCATAGCGAAAAAAGGAATAGAATTCAGTATTGTCGAAGTGACGAGAATCGGAGATTCTGACTTCTTTCCTCGGATAAATGATGTCATTATTCCAAGGGGGATTCCTATTATGAACGAAATCACTGCTGCAGTGCCAAATATTATCAAGGTGTAAGGAAGCTTCTCTGCAATCAAAGAGATCACGGTTTCATTTCTATTAGCGAAACTTACACCAAAGTTAAAAGTGAACATATCTTTAAAGTATATTATAAACTCATTAAGACTGTATTTATTGTTAGGATTTATTCCGTATTCTTTATAGATCGCCGTTATCTGAGCAGGAGTCGGATGTTTCAAAGTATGGATAAATAATTCAGCCGGATTCCCAGGCATGAGCCGTAGGAGTATGTACAATATCACTACTATAAACAGAATCAGGACAACGCCTTGCACTATCTTGCGAACTATGAGATATGCATTCATGAAAACGTAATCCTAATCTTTATGTTCATATTTTAATTTTTCCGTGTTATCAGTATCTCCGAAGATAATTATCTGAATAATACAATAATTCATTCTTAGCTTCCACGAATCGAACAAAATATTTATTTATAGCTTTCAGATATCTATTTGATATCTAATGAAAAAGATACCAAT
>JAJZXP010000419.1 GCA_021806345.1 Thermoplasmata archaeon
TCCTTCAACATAAGAGTCAGAAGCTGCATTGACCAGATAATAGGTGAAACTGGAGACTGCGAAAATATACTCATTGTGACCCATGGTGGTGTAATTTATTCATTTGTTTACCAGAAGTTGAATATTGATCCAAGACCAGATCCGTTCTATAACTGCGCGTTGCTTGGCCTGGAGATAGAGAGGAACTCATTCAGGCCCATTCTTTCCATTAACATCAGGAAGGGCTGGTATCCTGGAGCTAAACTTTCTTCCAATGGCCAGCTTTTGTAAATCTATGTCCTGTTGCATGTGATCCATGTTCCTATTGTATTTGGGTCATCCTAAAACTATGGTGATTGCAGCCACAATGTGATCCTTTCCCTCAAAATTGTTTACCTGCGATTCTGTTTTTGTGACCATTCATCAGGAATTAACATGGAATCAGGGCATCTTCGGGTAATTCTTTGAGTGGTCCAATGGAAATAGCGATGACTGCCCTAATCATCATGATATCACAGTGACCAGGCTTATCCCGCCATAAATATTTGTAAAGAACAGGCCTGGAATTGCAAGGATTGAAAATATCTAGACAAGTGACAATAATTTTCTTATTAGATCTGCACCTTCTTTCTCTTGCATTTCATTGCTGGAAGAAAACTTCTCTATTATTCCCTCTTCCATGAACTTTCTAAGGAAGCCAAATTTTGAAAACGTGTATGATATAAGCTCCAGGTTGGGGTTAGAGAATGCATTGCATTTAATCAGCGAAATAATGTCTCCGCAATCCTTTTCCAGCTTCTCCAATAGACGATCCTTGTCGGGATAATTATCCGACTGCAAATCATGATTTCTGTCCCACGCCGCCTTGAGCTTCAATATCATAAGCATAGATACCTCTGGCACAATAACGCTGATTTCTCTTTTAGATAAATATGATACAGATCTGGCTTCTTTCTTGAAGTTAAGCCTGGTTAAATCCAGCATTTCATTCTTCCCATGAAATCTATCCCTCTTTGGTAGAAAGTCAATGTATATATCGCCAGAATTCGATCTTTTCAAAAATATGGTGTTCCCTTCAGGAACCTTTTCCTTGCTATAGTTTCTTTGCTGATGAAGGTGACTCTGAAGTGCAGTTTTGAAGCGGCTTGTGGCTATGAAATCCATATCAAGTGAGTATTTCCATGGGATATAGGAGTGAACTGCCCATCCCCCAACCAAGACAAGGTCACCCTGTTTATATTTGTATTTCCCAGGCTCCACTTGAAGATGTATCTTAGCTCCTCAATTGAGTCCAGAGCGAGATTTGTTGATCTATTTCCTTTACTTTCCAAATTTTCTCACCAGATCCTTTGCTGCAATACGCCCATCCATGCCCAGCCCTGCTAAGTCAAGTATATTCTGGCAGATATCCACTATCCTGATTCCATTAATTTTTGTTGAAGAGCTCATGATGTTTCTATCAGGTACATATATATTCAATCTGCAACCACCCATATTCTTCTCAGTAAATAGCCTGAGAACTTCTCTATCTGACGGGTTTGGGAGGTAAATATAAGCCGTATCTTCCCTAACTATGGATGATCCATATGAAACGGCGGATGAATGTGATGTAAATGCATAATCTATTCCAAGCTTGTTTAAATTAAGCGATACTTCGTTTATACACTGGGTTGCGCTGTTGAAGCTTGTATTAATTGTTTCTACCAGAAGGCTTTCAAGAGGCCTTTCCCATGAAACTAAATTAAAAAGCTTATCTATATCCTTGATTCTCAGGCTGTAATCTGCAGCAACTATTCCTGAGTCCTCAAGCTTATGAATTATGGTATTTGTCCAGCCATATGAAACACCGCTCTTCCTGGAAACCTCAAGTATGCTATAAGAGTTACTGGTGATTAAGGAACAGACTGTTTTCCACGCTTTTTCAGAGGCCAGTCTTGACGGGCTTGCCCTCAGATGTTCTGAGGGAGAATTCGACTTTGGTTCTGTTATCAACTGTGACAAGAATGGATACAGTTTCGAAGGAAAGAGGATGATTTCTATACCAAGTCTTGTCGCAAGTTCATCTGTGCTGAATTTCAATGATTTTCCAGCACAAACTAACCTTATTTTCTCTTTGCCTGTCGACTTCTCATCTATTAAATGTGACAGAACATATATCCTGTAAATTGTGTCTTCATTTATTCTTGACCTGATTTCAATCAGCGTAATAGTGTCTTCCGATTCAATCGCCAGATCTACCATCATTTCCCTTTCTCCGACTTTTATTGAATATGGCCTTGAGATTTTTGCCTCTCGTGATATTCCTAATTTTTCTCGTATAAAATGGTAAACTGGCTCTGGATCTTTAATCATTTATGTATCTGTATTCACTGATACTTTATTAATTTATCACTGATAGCTATCTGTAGATAGTAATACATTCAATAATTATCACTGATAAGAGTCTAACAGATAAAAATGAACGAACCTGCATAATTGGCTCCGGGTTTAACTGAATATTTTTATATAGAATGTTCTAGATTTTTCTATGTGCTTCATAGAATCCTGAATTATGGATACTATTAACGATACTTCTACCGGGATAGTTTTAGGAGAGAGTTTAGTAGAGTAGCTTTTGCAATATAATGAATTCTCCTAAAAATTGAATTCTCTAATTAATGTAGATAGATTGCTTTTTTTCTCAGTCTTTCCTTGGTCTTCTTAAGCTTAGGCTTGTTTCATGTTTGTAAACTTACATAAATATATTTTACATTCTCGTTCCTGCACTTTTTGAGATTTCGTGAATTGAATAACTTCAATCCATAATGCTCCTGGCAGTGCTTAGTGCAATTATAATATATACAAAATTCATCATTTTAGTCATGAAAAACCATGGATAACTTTTATCCAGAATGAACAACTCAGAAATACTAAAGGAAACAAGGGCGAAAACAACTGCAAGTATCAAGGAAAGAGCAGAATGAAAGTGCTTATTTTATGCGAAATAATGAGATATTTGTATAGATGTGAACAGGGAAACTACATCGATAGAGTGAAATAATATCCACTCATATTTGCTAATCGTTGATTTTAATTACTACTCCTCTTATGAAACTGGAAATTTCAGCTGCTGTTTCTACTAGCGTTTTTTTGGTAATCCTCATTTTTCTCCCAGTTAATTCTTGCAATAATAGCTGCAAGACAAGCTACAGTGGTCAGAGATAAAATGGATAGATTCAGAAGAAGTTGACCTGTTCCCAGCCCCAAGCCTTCATAAATGTTAATTGCACCTGCAATCATAGCCAGAACCAGTACTGGAACCATAATTCTGTTTGAAACTGGCCTCATTATCCCACTTTCTATTATATAATATAGTTGAGTTCAATATATCTACTTATCCGTTAGATAGTCCCACTAATTTCATTTTATTATACAAGAGTTGATTTTAAATTTCCAGTGTGAATTGTCCCAGTTATGCCAACAATACCCATTGCCTTTAATAAGACCAAAGCTTGACGAATTTTTCTATTGTTAAAAATCAGTATATCTGGCCCATGTTGTTATTGCAACACCTCCCTCCTTCCCATCTCATCAAGACTGACATTATCATCATTGAAGAACTGAAGAATGAAGTGGATGTCCCGATTTCCTCTGGTTTGAATGTTGTGTTTGCTATCTGGATTCAAAGAGTCCATGCTATTCCATAACTGCATATGCCAGTATTATACTGACTGCAAATACCATGTAAGGTCTCCTGTTCTTTATTGGAGACTTTAGCCTGATTATGAACCTTGTCACAACATCACCAACGAACATTATTGCCAGGAGGTAGAACATTGTGGTTGCAGTAAGACCGAGAACACTTCCATAAATGACCCAGTAGGAGAATATTATGTAGAATGGAATTGTATAGGCGAATGCTGCTATTAATGCCCAGTTGAACTGCCTGCCTTTTTAGAACTAGTGGCGGAAAGGAAAGGCAGTTCCAAGAACGGACGCTATTATTGCGTCAATAGCAATTAATAGAGGCTGCTCACTTTATACCCTGGATAAGCATTTTGAAATTTTTATTGAGAACTGTCTCAAGATGTTCAAGTAAAGTTAGAGTGAAGTGCTAGGGAATTGATTAATCCTTAACTCAGGTGTGTGCATATTATTTCACAAGTCTATGCTGATTGTAAGAATTTGTGCCCAACACCCACACTCATTTTTCATTCTTATCCTCAATACTATTTTTCTTCCTAAAAGGTTCTCTCAGGTATGATATCAGGGCACCTATGAGAGTTATTGTCAAAGCTACATAGAATACCTTTCTAAGAGAAGACATGAAGGCTGGGGCAAAGATACCTGGAAACCATTTTGTCGCGGAGATTACAGAAAGAGCAGATGGAGAAATTTGCGACGAAATATGAAGCAGCGTTACAATTTCATCTATTGGATTAATGCCAAGCAATGCACTGAAAATGGCATCCGAGGGCGGAAGTGATGAAAGTGATTTTGCAACTGATGAATTTACACCAGCAGTTGTGAGTCCGGTAAATAGTGTGTGCGGGAGGACAGCCGTCATTGCCACTATAAGTATCGTGAAAAAAATTCCCATGCTTGCGGTTGATCCTACGTTTCTCAAAGTTGAAAACATCCCTGAAGCTACTCCCCTATCTTCAGGCGGAACAGAAGACATTAATGCTGATGCATTTGGTGCGTTGAACATACCGTAACCTGCACCGAAAACAAATAGCAAAGCTGCCATTTCTGCGTACAGAAAATTCGCACTTATGGTGGTGAGCAAGAATATGGCAGATGCTGCCATTAGCAGCCCAATAGTTGCTATGCCCCTTGAACCGTGCTTATCAGATAGCCTGCCCCCCACAGGGCCAAATATTGCCATTCCAACTGTCATTGGCAACATGAATATCCCCGCCCAGAAAGGAACGCTGCTATACGAATAACCATGCAGAGGAAGCCATATCCCCTGCAATAGAAGAATGATCATAAACATCATTCCCATCATGCCCATCCCTGTGATCATAGAAGCAAAACTGCCAAGTGCAAATCCACGTATCTTGAACAGGCCTAACCTGAACATAGGCTGTTTCACCTTTCTTTCAATAAATGGAAAGGCTATGAGCATACCAGTTCCAATAACTAATGCAGCTACAACCCATGGATTTCCCCATCCCATTGAACTAGTTTTGTATGGAACAAGTCCGTAGGTTACACCTAGAAGGAGTATTACAAGCCCGATGCCAAATGTCAAATTTCCAGTCACATCAAGCTTCTGTACTCTTCCAGGAGAAGTCTCCTTCAATTTTAAGTATGACCATACTGTTCCAAGGATTCCCACAGGCACACTAATAAGAAATACGTACCTCCAGTTTATCACAGAAAGAACACCTCCGAGTACGATACCAAGGCTCATTCCTGCGGTAGCTGCAATTTGATTTATGCCCAGTGCAAACCCTCTTTCCTTCTTGGAAAAGTTGTCTGTTATTATTGCGTTCGAATTTGCCATCAGGAATGCTCCTCCTACAGCCTGAAATATCCTGAATACAATCAGCTCCAATGCTCCGAGGTCTCCCTTACTGGGTGTGAGGAAAAGCAGTATTGAACCGACAGTGAATATTGCAAATCCTAAATTGAAAAGTTTTACTCTGCCATACATGTCCGAGAGTCTTCCAATTGTAACAAGAATCACAGCGGTAACTATCATGTAACCCATCAGAATCCATAGTAGATAGGCAAAAGCTCCCTGCGATAGTGGATTGAGATCTATTCCTTTGAATATGGACGGAAGTGCAATGAGAAGAATACTTGAGTTTATTGCTGCCATAAGCACACCCATAGTGGTGTTTGAAAGGGCAACCCATTTCTCTTGAATCATATGTATCGTCATCATATATTAACTGGAGCCATAAGGAAATCGTCGAGTATACTCTATATTCTATGAGAAAGATTATTAAAGCACTTGCTTTAATGAAATTATGCAAAAGGTGGTAATCGAAATTGAAAAAAGTAGCAAGACCCTGAACGCAGAACCAAATGGTGCAATAGAGATTGCTTCAATGATGCAAAATGTTGAATTTTTCAGGGTAATTTATTTTCTCAGGCAAACGGCTGATGAGTTTTCGATTATTATACAGGTGAAATTTTTGGGGAAGAGTCATGGTGTCGAGGATCTTCCGTTCCTGAATTTCCCATGGATTAACGTTCAGATTCTCGATTTCAATTCTTTAAATGAAATTTATACAATATTTGTAAAAGGCAATCCACCCATGAATTCCACCGAAACAGATAAGACCAACACTAAACTTGAAATTTTTCCTTTATCGATTGACATCATCAACGGTAAATACCTCCTTACTTTCCTAACCAATTTAGAAGATATATCAAAATTCATTGAGGCCAGAAAGAGTGAGGGGTTTGATTTAAGAGTCTTATCTGTGACAAAGGGAAAACTGCCAATAGGTTCACCACTGGATAGCCTTACGGGTAGGCAACTCATGGTCCTTAAGGAATCTTACTATTCCGGCTATTACGATATTCCAAGAAAGATAAATTCTGATCAGGTAGCAAAAAAACTCGGAATTGTAAACTCAACATTTGTTACGAGCATTAGAAGAGCAGAGAAGCACATAATGGACGAGCTATTTAAAGCCCATTAATACTGAGAAAACAACAACCTAAATATTCCTTCTATTTTAGTGCTGAGGAGACTATAAAAAACGTAGGTATCTTGAATAAATCTATGAGATTGAAATTAAGGATAAAAACAATGGACAGGTTGGAATTTGATTAATGTTTAATTCAGGTACTGCTGTTATTCGTTTAAATTCCTTAATTTTTTTAGTATGACGCTATAAATTTCTTTTTGTTTCTCAGAACTCAGTCTTGTGATAATCTTGGAGATCGTATTTTCTGAAACAGTAAAGATGTAATTCAACCTGATTACACTATCTTTTACTGCTCCTTCTGATTTTAGGAATGGGATTCCATCCATATTTTTGTTACTTGTTATTCCTGCTATTATGACATTTCCAAGTTCTTCAAACAGTACCACTGCAGGTCTGGTTTTAATTTCAAAAGTGTCGGTGAATTGAGCTTTAGCTATTACAACATCCCCTGGATTAAATTTCATCCCACGCCTCATCTTCTTTGTTGTCCCAGAGCTCTTTCATTTTATGTTTCTGTGCTTCGTGTAGAAACTTGTCGTATTGATCCATAGTAGCATTTTTTGTCTCATTCTCAATCATCCTTTCTATGGTTTCCTCATACGTTTCTCTCGGGTACCTCTTGATTTTTTTTAGTTTTGATACTAAATCTTTTCTTAGTTGTATTGTTGTGAAATCTTG
>JAJZXP010000401.1 GCA_021806345.1 Thermoplasmata archaeon
GGAATATTGCAATACTGACAACCTTGAAATTTTGCGCTTAAAAGCCCTGTTTGCAAATATTCACGGAAAAAAAGATGTGAGTGAGGAATTCTGGGGAAGGATTTTTAGAAGCCCGTGGAAGAATCAATCAGATATGGAGTCCTACCTAAGCGCCCTGATCGATAATAGGGACATTGACAAAATTTTGGATCTTGAAAACGATTTTCAAAAAATCAACATTCACGATTCATTAATCCAAAGACTCGGGACATTATTTTTGGAAGAGGGAAACCCTGGAAGAGCGGAAAAATACTTCAAAAAGGTAACCAATAAGCAAATTATTGATCAATCCACAAGGGGAATTATAAACTCATTACTTGCTCAGGACAGAATAGATGAGGCCTTGAAATCAATTAATGAAAGTACCACTCCTGTAGATCTGAAACTTAGGATCTTTCTATCGGCAGGAATGACCGATAAGCTCAATCTGCAGCTAAAATCAATGGAAAGCATTGATGAAATGGCAGAATTAGTTATAGAAGATATAATGGACAAATTCTGGGAGAACCGGATACTCAGGAATTCATTAATACAACTCTCAAGGAAAACCGGAAATGTGAATTTATGCCTGGATATAAGTTCCCGTCTTCAGTCCGAGGGAAAGAGTGAGGAAAGTCTACAACTTCTTAAACTTGTATTTCATCAAAAAGAATGGGAGTACCAGCTCGCTTCAGCCCTTTTAGATAAACTTAGCCTTTCAGCTAAATTTGAAGAAATGACATCAACCGGGGTAGCATTCTTCAAGTCCAGGGCAGAAGAACAAAAGAAGAGAGAATTGTTCTCCAAGTTGACCAGAATTCAATTTAACAACAATCTCTTCAATGAGATCTTGAAGCTATACAATTCATATGAAGCACTATCAACTCCAGAATCGATGGAAACAGTAATCCTGACATTGATTAAGTTGGAGGATTATATGGACGCAGGTAAGTTACTGTCAAAATATCACTTAAAGCTGATTGACCAGGAAGATTTTGAAAAACTGACAAAGGTTCTCAAGAGATCTGAAAACAATTCCAATATAATAAAAATGGCTGAAAAATTAATGAAGGCCTGCGTCAAGGAAGGTAGATTCTTTGATAAGCGAGAGGCAATAACAAGAACCAACATCGATATCTCAAAAATTGATGAAATCTATGAATATTTGCTTTCACCAGTAGACTATTCGGCTTTTGACCCTGACTATCTAGAATCTCAATCCTCAAAGTCCCTGAGAAACATTTTCAAGAAAACAGGTATAGAAACAATTGAGGAACTCACCCTTCCTGATTTCTTTTTAGGAGTGGGTATGAAAGATATTGAATTGGCAAGGGTCATAAAAACCTATGTCGACGATTCTTATTACAACTACAAAATAAGAAGAGTTCCCAGAGATAACGTAACAATGAAATACCTTTCACAGGCAATCAACCTTAACTCCCACAACCCAATTTTGTTTTGCATCTCTTTTAATATAGGAATCAGGGAAGCTATGAGGCTGAGAGAAGCCATCAGGAGCATAGATAACGGGTTTTGATATTGAACACAATCGATTTAAGGATATTCCAGGGAAATAATAGCAGATCATTTCTAATGACGGTACTCTTACTCTGGGGAGTTGTCTTTTCATTCCTGATGTGGAGAGATTATCCTCTCGCCAAAAATGGTCTGGAATTTCTTTATCTTTACTTACCTGCCGGAATTCTATCCTCATTTGAAGTATTTGCTATTTTGCACTTTGTCACCTCCCGTTTGAGTTACAAATTCGGAGTGCATTTCAGTTTCAGAACCTTTTTTGTGAGCATTATAATCTCAATCTTCACCTCAATCTTCGGATTCATTATATTTGTCCCGTATTACTTGTCAATTGATAGCGGAATACTGGAGATCAGGGCCAGGATATTCACGGCCATATTGTTCGTCACAATGATCACTGGAGCCTTATTCCTTTTGCTTTCAAACTACCTGAGCGATGATTTTGCAGTCATACTCTTTACAATCGGTTCCATTAATATGATCACTGTCTTTATTCAGAGCATTCCAATACCGCCTATGATTGGTGCCACATTAATGAGAAATAATACCATATACTTTGCACTGATTCTTATATTGGAAATCACGATAATTCTAGTGTTTGGTCGTGGAATTTTCTAAATACCAAAGTTCAAAAAATAATTCTGGAAAAGTAAATAAGTCTATAATAAATCATAGGTTCGACTCATATGGAATGCGAAATGTGTGGAAAAAATTATGATCATCTTAAGAAAGTCAGGGTCGATAAGGCAATAATGGCAGTATGTCCTTCTTGTGAGCATTTCGGCACACCACTTGAAAACTATAGGAATGTTCCGGTATATTCAACAAAATCTAAATCAGAACCAGCACCTAAAATTGTCGTCAATCTGCCAAAGGCAAATCTTAAACCTCTACCATATAAGAAGAACAGCGGGACAAGAAAAAATGTAATAAAAAATGTGGATGAAGTTGAAATAATCCCGGAATATGCTGAGATCATCAGGCTAGGCAGAGAAAAATTGGGAATTTCTCAAGAGGACTTCGCTTCAAAAATTAAGGAAAAAAGGACTCTTATCGCTGGTATTGAAAGAGGTAGCTTGAAGCCCGATATCAAAACCGCCAGGAAAATTGAAAACTTCCTAAGGATAAAACTTATCGAAAAATACTAACTCAAACACAAACTATTAATAAAATTCTGCAATGGGCAAATATGAGCCATGGGACTAACATAGTTACCATATTTCTTATAATTTCTATAATCGGAGGAATTGTGAGCACTATTTTGCTTGAATGGTTCCTGACTGGATATCTTGTGACTACCCAGGGCCAAATTGAGGCTGTCTATGCATCCCCCGTCTATGGAGCAGGCATAGGTTCCGGAATGTTTACCTCTATGTTACTATTTTATCCTGTCCATGTTAAGGGAGACAAAAGCCATCAATGGGAGGATTTTAGATGAACAAAAAGCTTAAAATTGAGACAATGTGGATAGTTGGAGTACTCTTGGTTTTGGGGATGGCCGCAGGTTTAAATATTTACAGTACCACCTTACCCGGCTTTTCAGTAGCCACAAATATAAACTCAAACTCCAATATAAATGCAAGTTCAAATATAATACACGCTACAGGGGAGCAGTGGGCATGGTTATTTACAAACAACACAGGACTGACTACCACTGATACTTTTTATTTGACTGTCAACACAACGTATACTCTAATTGTGGATTCCTGTAAAGGATCACACCAGTTCGCAGTTATCCATGACCTGGCTATCCCGCAATTCGGCATTCAAATTTATGCAGTACCTGGGCAGAATAATTCAATAACATTTACCCCACTCCATACGGGAACATTTATCTTTGAGTGTGTAGAATACTGTGGCTATGATCACTATTTAATGAGAGGGTATGTCCACGTGGTGGCCTAGATGGGAACAACAACTTTTTTGATTGAACTTTCAGTAATAATGTCTATTGTTATGGCAATCCTTTTCTTCATGTATTATAAGTACCTGACTGGGAAAACTGAGGCTGACTACGCTGCCACTCACGATGACTATTATGATTATGGGTCGTACTTAAGGGAAAATAACAAGAGAGGCGGATTCATCTCTCCAAACAACTTTGTTTTAAATGACGCCAAAAGCATTGGGATGAGGTACATAATGACTGCAATAGCTTTTTTCTTTATTGCAGGTTCATTTGGATTACTGATGAGGGTAAGTTTAATAGAACCGAATCCAACAATATTCAACAACAATGAAGTTTTGTATGACGTCCTGACAACAGAACACGCAGTTCTTATGATTTACGTGTGGGCACTGGGAGGAGCAATAGGTCTGGCATACTATTTACTCCCATCTTTTCTTAAGGTAAAGTCAGATAGATATGGTTCCATTTCTTCAACAGCATACTGGATCTATGTTATCGGGGCAGTACTAATACTTCTGTCAAGAACATCAACAAGATGGTACTTCTATCCTCCACTTGCCCTTCAATTGAATCCATATGGCGCTGGTGCCTATGACTGGTTAGCGGTTATTGGCCTGGAGATGATCTTCATCGGGGTAACCATTGTCGGCATAGTCGTAGTCAGGATGATCATAATGGACAGAAGTGAGAAAGTCCCTCTGACAAAAATGCCATTATTCGCGTGGGCTGTTCTTTTTACTATGATAATGTTCCTTGCATCTGCGCCATTTCTGATGTCTGCCTTGGTGCTTTTATTCTATGACTTCTTCAACCCAATCTTCTTTACAGGAGTGGCAGGTAGCTCTCCGTTAACCTTCACTGAACTTTTCTGGATATGGGGACATCCCATCGTTTACATAGCAATATTACCCGAATTTGGGCTAATGTATGAAATTATACCAAAATTTACGGGAAAGAAGATATTCAGTTATACCTCAGGAGTATTTGGTCTGGCTCTACTACTGCCACTGTCTGAACTTGTCTGGGGGCATCACCTTTTAAATTCAGGTTTTGGACTTCAATGGGGACTGTTCTTCTCGACCGCTTCATTTTTGGTAGTTATACCGTCTGCTATTACAGTCTTTAATTATATAGCAAGTTTATGGAGTGCCGATAAAATCAGGTTAACCACTCCAATGCTTTTTGTGATCAACGGAATATTTGATTTCATTGTGGGTGGAATAACTGGCGTAATGCAATCAATGCTGGTGGTTAATGAACAGGTTCACGGAACATACTGGGTAACTGGACACTTCCACTTTATTTTCATGGGTATAACTACAGGAGTAGTCTTTGCCTCAATATACATGTTATGGCCAACAATAACGAGAGGTAGAAAATACAGTCAGAGACTTGCAACATGGCATTTCGCCCTGACTGCAATCGGCTCATTTGTAATGTCTATGGGATGGACGATAGGCGGTTTCCTCGGTATGCCAAGATTTGTATCAGGCTACTTTGCCAGGTTCCAGGTTTATCAAGATACTGCAATCCTTGGAGGAGTTATAATAGGAATTGGGCAACTTTTCTTCCTTGCCAATTTGCTTAAGTCAATGGCAGATAGTCCCTCAACATCCACCAACAACGCATTTGAAGATGCCTATGATGAAGGCATTGTCACTGAAGAAGAATTTGAGAAAGAACCATTGAAAACACCCTCAGCGGTGGGAGGTGAATAATATGAATAGTGCAAAATTAGGAGTTTTATACGGAGTGATTATAATTATGTTAGTAGCTTTGTCATTAGCGTTTGTGCTGTCTGCACCAACAACATCAGGAGGAGGATTGCAGGATCCTTCCGGGATTAAGGTTTTAGGTACCATAGACCAAACCATATATGCTGATGCCACAGGATGGAACTATTCCCATGGGACAAATAATCCAACTTTATATTTCCCCTTAGATTACAAAATCTGTTTCTGTGTGATTGAAGAGGATAACTTGCCTCACACTCTGACCTTAAACTATATCAAATCTTACACACCCGGATCTGCTCCATCATCATATGAGAGTACAGCCACAGCGTATAATGTAATCCCAACAATTCCCACCACTCCAGGAGCCCACATAAAACAGTCATATATTTTCTTCCAAACGGGATACTATGTCTATTGGTGCGAAGTTCATCCAACCACAATGGCCGCGATAATTCAGGTAAATGCAACGGCCTCCTCTGCGGTCGCAAGCAATATTGTTTCAATGCCAATCGTTCATGGAAATAATAATTTTGGAATCCAACAGACTGTACCAGTTCAATCACTTAACCACTTTGAAATGGTTGCAAATCAAGCAGTGATCAAAGGATATGAAACAACATTTTCTAAAGTAATTTAGGTGCAATTTTTGGGAAACAAAACAAATTTTTTCTTTTTAAATAACATTCTTAAATTGGAGATTACGTTCCTTATAGATCTGGTTGCAATTGCAGGTTTTTTCACAAACCCTGAAGCTCTCAGCCATATTTATTTAATTATCCCATTGCTTATTTCAGGATCCCTTGCAAGCATGTCATCTGGCGTATTAAACAACATTTTTGATAGGGATATAGACATAAAAATGAATCGCGTTTCCAAAAGAAGAGAGGTGGTCAGAATGAGGCTGGGATACATGATCATTCTATTTTCAGTATTGTCTATTTCATCGTTGACAATTGGGCTGTTCTATCTCCCTCTCATATCCGCGTTCTTTATTCTGATGGGGTTCTTCAGTTATGCTATACTGTATACTATGCTGCTCAAAAGAAGAACTGACTTAAACATAGTAATCGGGGGTATCGCTGGAAGTTTTCCCGCACTGGCAGGATCATCTGCAATTCTTGGAATAATTACTCCCGCTTCCATTTTCATTGCGGTTCTCGTATTTGTATGGACTCCAACTCATTTCTGGTCACTTGCAATCAAATACAAGGATGACTACAAAGAGGCAGGAATACCAATGCTACCCGCGGTGAGGGGCATTCCCATAACAAGAGAGTATATTTTAATAAATTCAATCTTTCTTGCTACCGTAACAGTATTTCCTCTCATACACCCTCATATGGGACTGAGTATAATTTATCTTGTACTTGCAATTCCACTGGCTCTCTGGATTCTGATACCATCAATAATTTACTTCTTGAAGGATGGCGGACCTAAGGAATACAGAAAATTATTTTCTTACACGAATGGCTATTTGACCGTCGGATTAATCCTAATTATAATATCCACATTTACAATCCATATTTGATATGCTGGGCAAGCGTCAAACATTAATGGTAGTTATTTCGTTTATGTGCTCAGCCATTGTGCTCAATTTCGGTATATTTAAGTTCCCTAACGATGCCCAAGTGTTCGGTTATATAATGATGATTATGCCAATTTTGGAACTCTTCATCCTTATAAAATTCACCTCCTTGAGGAATGGGATAGTTTCATCTCTCCTTTCGTGGAAAGGTCTGGTACTGTTATTCTCAGTAACAACCATCTGGGAATTTATCCTTTTGATAGATCTTCAGGGGAGACAATCGATATATTACGAAATGCAAATAATCTATTATCCCGGTTTTTTTGAACAGGTAACATTCTCGATGCTTGGCACCGAAGGTCTTGGTCTTTATTTCAGGAGGGGCACTTCCTTAATGATAAGTGTACTATTTTATTTCTCCTATTATCTGATGATTCTGCTAAATTCACTTTCTGCTTACCAGGGTGTGTTTACTCCGTATTTTATATTGGATATTTTTGGTATTTCATCCATTTACGTTGCATGCTACGGTTTCTCCAAATCCATTTATCTGGCAATTATTAT
>JAJZXP010000434.1 GCA_021806345.1 Thermoplasmata archaeon
TCCGTAACCAGGGTGGTTAATTTTACAATGTCCCCTGTCAGCTTCCAATTGAAAATTGTATTGCAGAATAAGGAAATAGACGTTAAAATACAGGATTTAAATCAGGCAGAACAACTGGTACATGAGGAGGAGATAAATGGAAATGAAGAATTTTCAGGTTCAGATTATTTCTTTACGGGCATAAATCCAGTTTATGTCCAGGGTGCGGAGGAACTTCCAGCAGATTGGGATTTAAGAAACGAGGATCAATATGGAACACAATGATAATGTTGATAAGAAACTGAAGGAATTTACGCAGGCTATTTACAATGCAATAAAGAACGAAGAGATACCGGAGATAAGCATTAAATCGAGAACAAGGGACAACATCGTACTTGACAGTATCTTTGGGGTTTGGAAGTATGGAGATCAGGAGGTAAAGAGAAGCGCGAGAAAGTTGGACGGGGCCGAATTTATAGCAAAGTCACTCTACACAGTGGAATTTATCCTGGATATGCTCAAGGATGCAAAATCATCGACCTTGAGGGAAATGTACTATATATCTGAAGGTTGGAAGGACTTTAAGTTCCATTCTCAGGATGAATCCAACATTTTGGCTGAAGATTTGGAAGTCATGACTGAATTGATGAGAGAAGACTTTCATCTGAGGCCGGAAGAGAATGGAGCAAGTATAATTGGAAACATTACGATTGAGGAGAAAAACAGGAAGAATGAGTTCAAGAGCATTAATTGCAGGGACGACGTCGGCGATGCTGGATACACGATTCCCTATAATGTGGAGAAAGAGAAAGTTCGGCTGATCAGTCATGATGCTGATATGATCATTGGGCTGGAAACCGGTGGTATGTTCGACAGACTGGTTGAAAATA
This sequence comes from Thermoplasmata archaeon, assembly GCA_021806345.1. The sequence continues at coordinate 870 of JAJZXP010000434.1, forward strand.
AATTTGATGAAGAATATAGGGCTATACTGGTTCATCTCAAGGGACAGCCCGCAAGAAGCACCAGAAGGATTCTTAAGAGAATGAATCAGGAAATGGGCCTGCCAGTGTATATCTTTACCGACGGTGATCCCTGGTCCTTCAGGATATACGCATCGGTTGCTTACGGGGCAATTAAAACTGCGCACATATCCAACTGGCTGGCAGTTCCCACTGCTGAGTTCGTTGGAATCAGCGCATCTGACATAATGACCTACGAACTGCCAACCGATAAACTAAACGATAAGGATACTGCAGCTCTTAATGCGGAACTCCAGGATCCAAGGTTTCAGAATGAATTTTGGAAGTCAGAAATTGAGACAATGCTCAAGATTGGGCAGAAGGCTGAACAACAGGCGCTGGCAAAATATGGACTTAACTTTGTAACTGATACTTACCTGCCTGAGAAACTGAATCTAAAGAGATAGTTCAAGCAGGCGGATTGAAAAAACCTATTATATTGTCTCAACATGAAGAATCATGGGTGGAACGGAATTATGGCCAGACAGAATGACACCTCAATAACTCTTGTTCAGTTCAACTCCTCTGGGGACACCGGAAAAAACCTTGAACTAATTGTTTCAAAAATACGTGAATATTCATCAAAATCTGATCTCATAATATTTCCTGAGTATTCCATGATAAAGCCAGATTATGGGAACAGGGAGCTAATGGTTAGTATAGCACAGGAAGAAGATGGAAATTTTATCAATACTATCAAGGATGAAGCAAAGAAAAACAAAGTATACGTTCTTGCCAACTATGTTGAAAGAAATGGTTCCAATGGTAAACCATACAACACGTCCTTGCTCATTGACAGCCTTGGGATTATTGTAGGTAAATACCAGAAACTACATCTGTTTGACTCCTATGGAATGAGGGAGTCAAATGTTTATAATTTTGGAAGGCTTGAACCGGAAGTTCATTCAATGAATGGTGTAAATATCGGAATGGAAATCTGCTACGATATCAGGTTTCCCGAGCTTTCAAGGCTTTACGCACTCTCAGGTTCGAAAATTATAACAGTTCAGGCAGGATTCTTTAAGGGAGATTTCAAAGTGGAAACATGGAGGACACTTTTGCAGAGCATTGCAATGTGCAATGGTTCCTTTATAGCGGCCTGCGGTCAGTCTGGCCCGGAATTTATCGGGCACTCAATGCTTGTTTCACCCTATGGCAAAATCTTATACGAAGCAGGAGAAAAGAGCGAAGATATTACATTCAATATAGACCTGAATGAAACGACTAGATACCTTGATTCCGTCCCGGTACTGGAAGCCAGAAGAAGGGATATTTATGATGTACGCGGTCTATAGGCAAGATAATCAAGTATCATCCTAAATTCTGTTATGTCCCTGAGCTTGAATTTTGCCAGGCTTGATCCATCGCCAATATGAATAGATATGCACTCCCTGCACTCGCGAAACGCATCTTCATCCGTTTCCTCATCTCCTGCTATCATGCATTCTTTCTCATTTCTCAGTTTTCTTATGGCTTTACCCTTATTGATATTCATTATCTTCACTTCCACCAAATTCTTTCCGTAGTATAATCCAAGATCATTTTCCCTGGCTATAATTTCAACTTTTTCAATTATTTCATCGTGGAGTTTTTTTGGAACAAGTCCAAGATGAAAAACAACACCGAATCCCTTATCGTAAACCCTTAACCCTTCGAATTCGTCGGAAAGTATTGCATTTTTGACTCTCTGGAATTTTTCTATGTATGTCTGAATATTATCGATAAGTGATATATCCTTCCCTCTCACTTTTGCTCCAAGTCCGTGTAAATAGATAAAATTCAAGGGCATTGATAGGAATTTTTCGAGATCCTCCAGTGTTCTTCCTGATACTATATACAGTTCATATCGATCGTTCAGAATCTTCAGCAACTGCTTTAACTCGTCTGGTGCATAACAGTTTTCAGGGTCGATGACTATTGGGACAAGTGTTCCATCATAATCCAGAAAAATCTGATTACCGTCCCTGAAATTCAGCAATGACTTCTTAACATTTTCAATCATAATTTCAGCGTTCCCAGTACTTTGTTCGTCCACCACACATCATCGTGTTTCCTAAGGAAATCTTTCATCAATTTCAGCCTGTCGTCCCGTTCATGTTCACTCATTGTCAGTGCCTGCCATATCTTTGATGCCATGTCATCTACCGAGTTGGGATTTGTCCTTATGGCACCCCTAAGGTACTCTGAAATGCCCGCAAATTCTGAAATCACAAGAACCCCGTGTTTTGTAGTTGCAAGAAATTCCATGGAAACAAGATTCAAACCGTCCTTCATTGGCGTTATAAGGGCAATATCCCCCCAACTGTAATAGGTTTTAAGTATTTCCTGGGTGATTTTCCTGTACATATAAACTACGGGTACCCATGTCAGGTTTCCGTATTGTCCATTAATTCTCCCGACGGTCATCTCCAGTTTTTCCTTAAGCCTGTCATATTCTTCAACTCCTGATCTGCTGGGTGTAACCATCATTAAAAACACAAACTTTTCCTTCATTTCCGGGTATTTGACCATGAATCTCTCTATGGAATTGACACGTTCTACCAGCCCCTTCGTATAATCAAGCCTATCAATGGAGAATATTATTTTTTGATCTGCAAAGGGTCTCTTCCTTGCAACATTTTCATCCACAGAGAACGATCCATAATCAATTCCAAGAGGGTAAGCAAACGTCTTCTTTTCCATGTTTTTGTCATTTCCGAATATCCTTTCGTATGAGTGCCTGAAGTTTGTTCTGTATTTCTGTGTGTGAAATGTTATGCTGTCGCTTTTGGCGATACTGGAGACTATATCTTCTCTTTCAGGTAAAATAGTGTAAAATTCGCTGGAAACCCATGGAATGTGCCAGCTGAAAATAATTTTATTCCTGATCCCAAGTTCCCTCAGGTACCCGGGAACTAAGGCAAGTTGATAATCGTGTATCCAGATAATATCATTACTGTTCTTCAGGCTCCTTATCTTCTGTGCAAATTTCTTATTGACGTTTCTGTAAATTTCATATGCATTTTCATCGTGTTCAATATTTTCCCTAAAGTAGTGAAAAAGGGGCCACAAAGTACTGTTAGAGTACTTATCATAATACCCAATCCTTTCTTTCTGTGAAAGTATTATCCTGTGGACCGAGTATCCGTCAATTTTTTCATTTTCATGTAAGTGATCGGCAGTTCCATCTCCCCAACAAATCCATTTTCCTTCATATCGCTCAACTATTCTTTTCAGTCCTGTGGCCACTCCACCAACATTATCGCTTCTCACCTCCTTTCCATTTTTTCTGCCATATGAAAAAGGCCCCCTGCTGGTTACCATCACTATTGACATATATGTAATATCCCTTCCAGTTTTATAAAGCTAAACCTTTTCCCAATGAACTCTCTCTCATGCCCTAAGTTTCTATAGTTTTCTTTCACTTCATAATCCTGGCCTTTTGAGTGAAACACAACACTTTATATCGTTAAATCGTTATTCTTAATGATTTTGTTCTAATGAATGAATTAAAATTTATTAATTAATATAACAATTCCTTTTTATGAAAATTGGTAAGATAGTAGACAGAAAATACATGTCAATTACTGAAGATTCATCAGTTTTAAGTGCAGCTTCCGTAATGAACAATAATCATGTTTATGGTTTGATTGTTAAGGACAGTTCGGGTAAAAGTGTCGGTATGATTTCTGAAAGGACCTTGCTTAGAAGATTTATAGCTAGAAACGAACCCGCTGAAAAAGTAATGGTGAAATCTGTAATGAGGCGGCCACTCCCACATGTAAAGGAAGATATGGACATTAAGGATGTCGCAAAATACCTGTCAGATAATGCATTAACCAGGTGTGCAGTTGTGGATAATAACGGTAAGATAATCGGGATTACGACGATTACTGACCTGGCAAGATACCTGTCAAGGGAAACGATACATGAAGTTCTGCTTTCGCACAGGAACAAGGAATTTAGATATATTTGCCCTAGGTGTAATACTGGGACTATGGAGCCTGTGTATAACCATAAGGGTGAAATATCCGTATTCAAATGCTCCGAGGCTGAATGTGACTACAGGGAATAGAAAGAAAGCAATCAAGGCATTTACAATAATGTTAAAATAGCTTTTAGAAATATGGCAGTGTGACGGTCATAGTGACGGGGTAACACCCGGTCTCATTCCGAACCCGAAGGTAAAGCCCGTTACGTATCACGTGCGTACTATGTTCCGCGAGGGCATGGAAAGCGTGGTTCACTGTCACACTTTTGTTTTCTGTTCTTGAGAATTTTGATTATTGATTCTTATTTCAAGCTGGTTATCTGTTTCAAAAGCAATATGATTTAACAAAATGAATTCCACAATGGAGACTATCACGGCTGAAAAACCAAATATGAATATGGTTAGCCACTCGCTAAAGTAATCCAACAGGTATCCGATTAAGGGAAATACAATAACCATAGGTATTGTGAGAATCAGATCCTTTATGTTGATTATTTTTGCTCTCTTATCTTTTGGAATTAATTGCTGATACCAAACTCTCAAAGGAATATTTATTAATTCAGAAAAAACACCATTAACTAGAAGAAGTATAACCATTACAATAACTATTATGCCTTCGTCGCGAAGAGAAATGCCCATTGTTAACATGACCAATCCTTCCCCAATTGAGCCAATGAGAAGGTAGGTAAGTAATTTCCTACTTCTCTTTATAATTATTATAGAACCGCCAAGAAGCATACCTAAAAGCTCACAAATATAGAATATGCTGAGGGAAATTGAACCTATCGAGGTGTTTTCTACAGCTATCATTGGTACAATTATTGCCATTCCAGATGTCAGGAAATTAAATGCAAAGCCAAAAATGATGGTGTAAAGAATAATTTTCTTAGACTTCAGGAAAAAGATTACTTCCCGTGTTTCTTTCCACATTTGTATCTTTTCTTTCGTTTCTATGATACTATATTTCTTCAAGCCAAAGTGTGATATTACAGCGGAGATCAGGAAGGATGCTGAGTCAACAGCTAACAAAAACCCCCAGGAAATAGCAAAGAATCCGAATCCCACTATTACGTAGCCTACTATCAAGGAGGCATTCATACCCATTGACAAAAGCGCATTGCGCTTATCAAGGTTTTTGTGAACAATATCGGGAAGTAGTGAAAAACTTGAAGGATTGAAGAAAGTTTCACCTATGCTTGTGCCTATTACTGCAATCAAGATAAAAAGGATAAAATAGGTATAAGCAAAAAAATAAGACAAGGAAACCGTTAACATCAAGAAAAACATAATAAAATTGGAAAAGAATAGGTTACTAACTCTATTTGTCCTATCTATGATATATCCGCTAATTCCAGAAGACACAATCCAAACCAGAAACTCTGTAGAGTAAATCAAACCAAATAGAAAGATAGAACCCGTTACATATAGAATAACAAGCGGTATCACCAGCGTTCTTATGCCGTCTCCAATTGCAGAAACAGAGGATGATAAAAAGAGTGAGTAAAAACCACGGCTTTCATCATCCATTTAGGCCACATGCTTTAATTAAAACTCTTTCATTCATTTCATTCAAAAGAGTATCCAGGGTCTCTGAACTTAATGATAAAATTGACATATAAAAACAATTTAATGCGCGGATATTCAAATATGGATCCTTAAAGCATAAGCCATATATGCGTTTGCTAAATATATTCATCCAATGAGGTATAGCATTAGAAAAATGTAATCTCATTTTGCAAATAATGTGATTTCTAAGTTGATGCTTTGGAAAAATATTACTGGTCGATTGCATTAAAATTCGTTTTTTAAAGTCAAAATGGGAAGAAAATCGGTTCCTTCCAAACATTTGTTCGTTAAGATTTCCATAAGGTTTACAGTTCATCGATATATTTTTTCCGATAAAGCAATTCTTGATACTCCTCATCCACCCAATAATCTGCCTAAGAAATCTAAATTTAGAATTGCATAGGTGGTTTATCTTTTTATTGTTTTCGCGGAAGTAGTTTGATATACATTCATTAGTTGAGAATAACTTATAAATGTTATTTTTGTCCATTTCATCAAGAAACTGCATAACAACCAAACTCGACTTTAAGTTTATCTTTCACCTATCCATAAAGTTGTCATACCATGTTCCCCGGAATTCAATATCAAGATATCAGTCGGTTATTAGTTGAATTATTGAGAAATCATTCTAACAATGACTCCGGATCCATTGAAATCCGCAATCTGGGTATTTAAGAATTTTGAAATTCAGTCACGAGAAATTATCATTTGAATTTCATCCTTTTGTTAATGTAAATAAAAGTCTTTTTTTTAAAAAATGACCCACAACACGACAT
>JAJZXP010000359.1 GCA_021806345.1 Thermoplasmata archaeon
TTATAGACGAAATAATGCCTTTTTCATAAGGCATGTACTTTTTTGGGACCGTGGGGTAGCTTGGTATCCTACTAGCTTGGGGTGTTAGTGACTTGAGTTCAAATCTCAACGGTCCCATTACCAATATGGTTAAGGTTATTTTTTAGCATTAGATTTTGGAAGGTTGATATATGTACTCACCGATCACGTTTTTGAGTAAGTGATCCGTCTGATGTGCTTGTCCTTTTTCCGTATTATTCCAGTAAAGTTCTTCCACAATTGGGTTAAGAGACCCAAAGTCTATCATAGGATCAATCTGTGCCAGTTTGTCCATTTCCATCAATGATAAATATGTTTCCCGGAGACTGTAATCTACTATGTTGTTCATTGATTATACATGCTAATACCATGAATAAAGCTTTCCATATGCAAAGTGACTGAATTACTGATGAAAAGCCAATTGCTCATTATGTTTAGTTGAAAACGTGAAAAGAAGTCGGATCAATTGGGATTAAGATTTTCACGGGAAGTTTATAGTAAAAATCCAGAATGTTTCTATTTCCCGCATAAACCACGAAAGATCAAGAAAAGATTGAGAAATTTCAGTGTGCATACGAGAATCCCAGGAAGATTATTGACAGGCAGAACAGAAGGCTAAAAGAACTTGAGAAACAGCTTGATGAATTCAGGAAGAGGTATCTATTCTACAGTGTGTGCGAAAAATGGGAAGACATAGGGATAGCTGGGACAAGCATGATCCCCAGGGAAATCCATATATACAAAGAATCGGGGAGAAGAAAATTAAAAAATCATCAGTTCTTAGCGCTATCATGAGATCAAGGATCAACACAAGTTATAGTTCAAACAGTTCCTATGCATTCAGATCGCCGGAGACACCAAAAATGGGACTCATGTTCCCCTTGTTCATCATGTCTATTGTGACGATGCCGCATTCTGTGCCATTGTATATGATTGTGTCAGGCTCGCCCTTCCTTGAATAATGCATCTCAGAGAGGTATATCTCAATTTCATTAAAAAGATCCTTTCTGGAACTGTACAGGGATGTTAATCCACCGAAGGAAACGCAGTTTATATACTACAGGAACGCAGTAAACACCTTCATGTATCTGAATGTAACCAGCTTAAATATATTGGTTAACCGAAATATCGAATTCGTTCATATCTGCTTATATAAGGAATCATTTAGCATCTAAGAATCCCTTCAAAAGCCTTTTATAAGGAAAGTTTATATATAATATTTAGGGTGCATGGCACGTTGACACTTGATGAGATATCAAAAGATATTATACGCAAATTTCAGTGGCCGATCGGTGGAAGTCCGCGATATACGAACAAACCATCCATTTACAAAATGGCAAAAGAGTTGCACGTACATCCAAAAATTATTAAAAATAGGTTAAACAATCTCTTCGAATCCGGAATAATTCGAGGAGTAAAGTTTTATGCTGACAGCAGGTTTATGCCTTGGAATCGATACTTTCTTTTAACTCGGGGAGGAAATGAATTTGCTAAGGAAGTTTTCAGACATTTTTTAGAATTTTCGTTTATAGAAAGGATTATCTTTGGTACAATTAAGTTGCCAAATCTTGCAAACCACGAAAATGATCTAACAGTAGAAAAAGAGTTTTCCAGCATGTCTCTAATAGCACGAGATGATTTGGAGATGAAAAAGCGATTAATAGATGTTGAGGAAATACTGGGTCATAAAATGAATCCGGTGGAAATTATAAAAGAATTCCCGCAGCAAAAAGAAAAGTTGGTATCATACAGTGAGAATTCCATTTTAAACGTTGTTCTGTATCAGAACCCGATGACAATGAGCATAGCTAAGATTGCACAGATACTTGGAATCCCCGCCCGCACAATTCGCAGAAAGATTGAAAATATGCTTGAAAAAGGAGTAATCTTTGAGGAGGTTTCGCTCGATACAAGCCTGGCCAATGGCGTTATTTTACCTAGCATCATAATGACAGGAAATTGCCAAAAATGGCTTCCAGTTATAAGCGATATTAAATTACTTCACGAGAGATTGCTTTTGTATAAAAACTGGTCAAGATTTTCCTTTTTTATTTTTTACGCCGAAAACTTTTACACTGTTGATCAACTGATAGCAACTGCAAAAGAGATTGATCCCACAAGCATGTTAACATACAGGAATGGATCGTATAACAATCCCTATGTAAAATATCCAGAAAGTGGAATTGCAAAATAAGTTTAATATGTTCAAAGATCAAGTTATTAGTTGATCAAAGCGATAAGTGTTATTAGAATAGATAAGTCTCGCAAACATAGGCGACGGTCTCATAATAGATATTATGTAATGATAAATGAGAGGATCAGCATGGACTTTCTTCCGATAATTTTTGTCACAATCCGGCACTTTTTGTGTCGTAACACATAATATCTATACACGATATCTCCATCCCGTGAAAAATAGAAACAATCACATAAAAATGCTTGGAGTTGAATGCGTATTTTTTATTGTTGTTATTGCACTTGTGGGCGCGTCATTCACTTTTACAGGTAATCACCCCGGTCAGGGTTCAGCCTCAGACAGAAGTTACTTACATCCCCCGAAGGCGTCAGGAGATTATGTCCTTACCATAAATGAAGTGGGACTCCCTGTCAACCACTCTTGGAATGTCAGTCTAGGTGGAACGACTGGTACAAACGAATTCATCTCTCCTCAGAAAGAGAGTTCAGTTTCATCCCTAATCCAGTTCAGGTTGGCCAATGGCAATTATTCTTTCACCCCTGCCAGTACAGGGTATGCGGATAACGTAACAATGACTTCACCAAATCAAAGACCTGATACTGCAACTATTAGCGGAGAGAATTTAAACTACACTGTCCACTTTAACAAAACCTACAATATAACTTTTAATGAAAAAGGTCTTCCTTTGGGAAAGGAATGGATGCTAATGTTATTTGACTTCAGCTATAATGATGTGTCCTCATCTAATCTCTCTTCAAGTACTAGAGTCGTATTTGGACTTGTCAATGGTAGTTGGCTTGTATCAGCTGTTCCCGTTCCCGCAGGTGATTACTATGCATACATAAACAACTCCGATTCATCAAGTGAAATCTTGAAAATTAATGGAGCATCTGAGACTATAAACATACAATTTTATAAGAGTTACTATATCAATTTCACCGAATCTGGCTTGCCTGCAGGCAGTTTCTGGAGCATAAACATTGCAAATACCTCAATGAAGAACAACCATCTTTTTAATACAATTTATGCAACAACACCTAACTGTTCTGTACCAGAATTTAACGGTACGTGGTATTACAGCTTTGGCACGTCGGTGGAGGGATATTATGCTCATCCCCTTAATGGTTCTGTACGGGTATTAGGGAAAAATGTTTCATCAATCAAGGTAAAATTTTCTTCATCCCTACCAAATGGATATTATTATTTGAATTTCACTGAAGGAGGTCTCCCATCTGGAACGTCATGGTATGTAACCGTTAAGGGGACTACGGAGTCATCTACTTCGAGCACAATAACGTTCGTCGTTCAAAACAACGAGACATACTCATTCGTCGTAGGTAACGTAAATGGATACACATCATCTCCCTCATCAGGAACTTTTATTGTAGTTAATACCAGCATATCGCAGACGATTACATTTACCTTGGTGACGACGCCTCCACCTGTGTGGGCATTCATTGGAGCTTATGCAATTTATAACATCATCCTAGACCATAAAGGCAATATTTCCAGAACGGTTCTTAAAGCAGAGGTGGTTAATGTCATTTTGAGTAATGATACTGTTGCATTGAGAATGGTATTAACAAATAAGACTTATGGCATACCAAACAGTAGTATAGAATATATTAATTGGAATAGTTTTTCCTTCTGGCTTGGAAAGGGTTTGATATCGCAAATGAACAATGGTACCTCCTCATTGAATGTCAGTACATCTGTAAAAGTCAACACCCCGGATGGGGTATTTCTCGCGGACAGATTAAATTTCTCATATAATGGACAATCTGTAGCTTTTTATTTCGATATGTATTCAGGTATAATGCTAGTTGAACATATGACAAATTCAACTACTAGTTTTGCAGTAGACATTACATCCACAAATATTCCCGAAGGGAATTCCGTTCCATCTCATTATAATATAACATTCTCAGAAATAGGTCTTCCTTCTGGCACATTATGGTACGTCAATCTAACAAATGGTCAAAAGTTTTCGTCAACATCCAGCACCTTCTCATTCCAGGAGACAAATGGAACGTATTCATACTCAATTGCATCATCCAACAAGATGTATTCACCTGCCACATATTCAGGCTCCCTCACCGTTAACAAAGGATCGGCATCAGAATCCATATCCTTCTCCAAAGTCTTGTATACAGTGACATTCTCAGAAATAGGTCTTCCTTCTGGCACATTATGGTACGTCAATCTAACAAATGGTCAAAAGTTTTCGTCAACATCCAGCACCTTCTCATTCCAGGAGACAAATGGAACGTATTCATACACTTCTAGTAACATATCTGGGTATTCCGTTAAGATAATATCAGGTCTAATTTCTGTCAATGGTAGTGGTGTATCAAAAACTATCACATTCCTTCCCATAAATAAATCGGCTCAAGGAGTTGGAATATCCAATACTGAGTTGTATGGCATAGTTGGAGGATTGGTACTAGTTATCGCGATCGGGTCCGCATATGCATTCATAAGAAAAAGAAAGTGATTTACGTTGCTTAGACAAATTTTAATGACAAGTTTTCTCGACATCACATTTTACCTATCGGCATTAAACGGAATCTCTGCTTGCGTTGTTGATCAAGTACTCGTAATAAAAAGTTCCCAAAGTAATCTCAACTCAAATTCCAAATCAAGTTTCCTATTTTCTAATACTGTTGATATTTATATACTAAATATGAACAGAATGTCGACATATACCTTCTTATTCAACGGCATGACCAATCATTTTGTTAGTTCAACCATTAAGGGAACAAGGTCAGTGTTAAATATTCCGGGATATGAGGTAAACTGTCTGTACACAACCAATCCTAGAGAAAATGGTGTATCTATTATCTCCCAAAGAGAACATCTGAACATCCCATCCATAAATGCAATGATAGTTAATTTCTGTATCTCATATGCTGACGTTAATAGCAACATTTATCATTGCACCGCATCCAGGGGAAACTTTCTAAGTGTTAATATAAAGAAAGGCAAGGTGGTTCATTTTATAAAAACAGGCTCTGATCCATTGGAAGAAACATATGGGTTAATAAGCGATATGGACCATAAAACTGGTAACAGAATAGGAAACACTGATACAATCAATAATCATGGCAGTCGCATTGTCAATACTGAGGAGCAGGGAATAATATTTAAGCAAATGGGAACGATTATCAATTCAGATAATGAGGTGTGATATTTATGGTTTTACGACAACATTCAGTTGCCAAAGGATTTGGGTTCATCATTGCCTTTATCATTTTTATTATAATAATTGGGATGATATTTGTAACCTTTCTCCCTTTGTTTGAAAGGGAATCGTCAGGAACAACATTCGGTTTTCCATCTTCGTCCGATATTTCAAGCGCCTCGGGGGTTAATGTCACATTTAAGGAACAGGGACAGCCAACACCAACCAATGGAAGTAATATCGCTTATAACTTCGGCATTGTTTCCGGGGAACACGTTTACTACAACAGCACATCGCATGGTTATTTTGAGCTTTTTGAGTTCAAAGCATCCAGTAATGTTAACAGTAGCAGTTTTTATTCGCATTATTATGCGTTTTATCACTGTATCTGGAGAGGCAACTTATCCAAAGATAGCATGTCTACCAATCTATCCTTGCTTGGGTTTACCTATTTTTATTTTCAGTGGGAAACATCCATTCCCGTTGAGATATCCATTGGTTTTAATGGAGATTATAACTTTCTTCTCGCACATTTCGGTAATGCAACCATAAACATTAATAATGTGGCAGAGGCAGTCATAATGAATATGTAAACATGGGATATTTGATTAAAGTCTTAAGCAGATGCTGTGACTGAATTCAATCAGTCATAGACTAATGGAAAAAAACAGAGAATTCCTCAGTTTGGTTCGTAAGGTTCCGTCAGATATCACACAACACACAAGGAAAAACACGCAACCAAGCTTCAATATGTTTATTCATTTTGATTATTGCAAGGTATCCTGTAAAGGTCATTGAATCCTTATCAAAGTTGCAATTTTACATCTGAAACAATAAATGCGCCATTACGATGGAGGGTCCAGTGAGGTAGCAGAGAGAACATGGGAAAGCATAAAAGTTGACAGGAAATACGTTTCAACGGATAAGTCAAGGATATACAAGCAATATGATGTCGGATCCTGAATGACGCGAAGACAATGGATAATTTCAGTGTCGATATGAAAAATCTCTATAACCTAAAAACTAAAAAACATATAGCCTTTTTCTTTTGGATAGCGTATCGGAAACAAAACATCCATTTTAAAGCCAATGAGATATGTACGGTTCGGGAAATGGAATAAGGATGGGGACAAAAGGTTTCATGACAATATGTAATTCTCCTGATCCCAATCCCTTTTGAACTCATCTGAAATAACATCATGAGAATCTTATTCATTGCATCAATAGATTCTGGATAAAATCTGAAAAAATAAAATAAAGAGGATTTTTGCTGAGTTGTCAGTAACCAGATTAAAATTTAATATTGGTTTTCATATCGTTTTCGCATTATAAAGACTCTTTCCGCTGCGCATATCGCTAATTAGAGGACAACTATGAGAATAACGAAACATAAAAAATATACATTCTCACTTATCACTTAACTTGAAGTCGTCGTTCAAAGTTGGTAAAGGAAATGACTAGCATTATATTATAGAATCACATAATATATTTAATAATCACACTTTTTTATTTATCTCAAAAATGAATGAGGAATGTTCATCTTTCGATATAAATGGCTGTTGGCGGGGTAGGGGGAAACATTATACGGTTTCAAATCAGCATTAAAATCTTTGTCCTATAAGTATATATCAAAAAAATAAAAATAAAAATATTTATGTAACCCTTAAGTATTTATCGTGGAACATGGTTGGAATCATAAGGAAATCGTTAGCTGAACTGGTTGGTACATACATCTTCGTGCTTTTTGGGCCAGGTAGTGTCGTGGCTTTCATTGCGGCCTTCAATCAAACACTAAATCCATCAACG
>JAJZXP010000195.1 GCA_021806345.1 Thermoplasmata archaeon
TCTTTTGCAGCAGAACTGATACATTATCTTCCTGGTTATAATCTACTTGAAATAAACTAAAGAGACCCACTAAATTTATATCCACTAATTAATGATCAAAATGACAAAGAATGATTCCGGATAATTTTATGGAAGTGATCAGGTTAATTCGCTCAAGGGTTCCAAAAGACGCAAAATGGGCAGTTGATGGAAGCACTTCACTTGCACTTCAGGGAATTGATGTAACACCAAATGATATTGATCTTCTGACGGATTCAGAGGGTGCAATAAGGATAGGAAATTCCCTAAGTGAATTCAATTCAATCCCAGTGACCCATTCCAGCAACTCGAAATATGACTCATATTTTGGAACATTCAGGATCATGGAAATTCAAGTGGAAGTTATGGGAGACCTCAGAGTTTATAGAAACGGTCAATGGAGTCCAGTGCAAAATCCTGACACAATAAGTATCATTGAAATTAACTTTCAAGATATCAACATCCCTGTTGTCTCATTAAAGAACCAAGAAAAAAGTGGATACCTGGGTGAAAGAATGAAAAGAGAAAGATAAAAATCTTCAACTCTCAGTGTTATTCATTTCGAGTTCAATTGAATTTACTGTACAATAAAAAGTAATTTTTTAGGATCATAAGCCATAACCATCTTATGCACAATCATGGTGAAAGAAAACAGGACTCGATCAACATTAAGTATGTATTGAGATTCATTGCAATCAGTTTTCTTTATTTATTAGCAGGGCTCATTGCCCTTATCTCCAGCATTGCTCAAATAATACAGATCACTCGTGATTCCATATTTATTCTCTGGTTTTTTGGATTCGTAACCATGATAATCTTCGGGCTTTCATACATGTTTGTATCAGGTCTTTCCAGGTCAAAAGCATTTGTTGGCAAAAGTATTAATTTCGAATTTTTCGCATTGAATACAGGAGTAATACTGTTTTTCTTAAGTTTCAACTTGCAAAGTTTTTACAGTTCACTTAAGCCATTGATACTTTTAGGATTATTCCTCATTCTCATTTCTGTGCTTGCGCACGTTTTTAACATAATTTACATGGTAAAAGGAAAAGAAAAAATTGCAAAGAATAAAAGCAGTCAATCCGATGATTATTGACATTTCAAAAAATGGTGCAAAATATCCTGCTGCCTTCATTATATTGAAGAAACAGATGAGAACAAGCGGGTTGAATAATGCAATATCAACGATTCCTGAAAGAGAAAAAGAAATTAAAAGAAATAGGTTCAATCATTTGATCAACGATCCCATTATGTCCTGAAAGAACACTTCATCTCCTTGCTTTCTGACACTTTCCCTACCCACAAAATATGAATAGTCACCAACAAAATCAAACGTATATTCAAAGTCCCCTTCCAAAAATCTCTTCGGTCCACGGAATGGTATTTTTACATCTGATGCTCTGAGTGCATTTTTCAGGAATGAATATATTGAGGTGACCTCCTCCTCTCCCATAATGCTTGAAACTTTACCCTGATATGACGTGCACCACACTGGCATATTTTTGTAGAAAATAACTTCTTTTCCGGGAGGCCATGTCCTACCTGCATACGCATCGTGATATCTCCAATCGCCTTCAACAAATCTATACTCAACAAATCCTTGCAGCATCGGAGTCTTATTTCTATAAAGATTCCTTAGATCTGCAGGTGCTGCATAAGTATTCTGGTGTGCCTTCCAGATAAATTCCAGCAATGTATTAATATCAAAGTTAACCTCTATCAATTTACATTTCGAATGAACTGTCAATATTTAGGTTTATCCTCGTCTCGTCAAAGAGCTAGTTATCAGGTATTATTTTGATTTAATATTTATTGCTGTAAATTTTAAAGTCAAACTGGAACTAACCGGTAATTTGCACATTTCATCCAAAAAACTGTATCATGCTATCTGTCTTGAAGTTCTCCGCTTAAGTATTCCACACAAACTCTAAGCAAATCCCGTCCGATTCATTGTAGCACTTACAATGATTTCGAAAGTCAGGATCGTTTGCAAAACCTCTGAAAACGTTATTAGAGATGATACTTATAATAGAATGGAGAGCCAGATGACCAAGCTGGATAATATTATAGAAGAAGCATGGAAACACAGAGAGATCCCAGATAAAATGAGAAAGGCATTTCAGGATTCATTCGAGACCTACAAAGAAAATCCAGTATATCTTTTCGAATATGCAAACGCCCTGGACTTCCTCGGGAAAGAGAGTGAGGCGATTCCCTTATACCAAAATGCGTTGGCGAAAGGGATTTCAGGCAAATTGATGAGGCAGGCTAAAATTCAGTTAGGGAGTTCTCTTAGTGTCATCGGTGAGAATGAAAAAGCCATATCAATTCTAGAAGAAGTGATGAAGGATACTGGAGATCCAGCTGCACTAGTTTTTTTGTGTATTGCTTTATTTAGATCAGGAGAAACTATAAAATCTCTGAGAAAGTCAATTGAATTCATCCTTTCAGAAAATCGAGGTTTACTGCCTGATTATAAAATGACACTTGAACATTACCTCAGTGAAATATCATAATTACTTTCAGAAGATGCTGAAGCCTTTAAACACACTGAAAGCAGAATCACTTTATAAAATTGGTACAGTCTTACATAGGTCGCTCCTGCTGCGGTCTTTATACTTGTAGTAACTGTCTGTTGGAGATTAGAGGCAGGGCCAAGTTTCTTATGGACCTCGAAAGAATATGGAACAAAGAGGAGTATGAACCTCTTAACAGGATTTAGTGTTCTCTCCTTTCAACTACAGTCATCACGAAATTCAAAACTTTACGGAGAAAAGAGCAGGAAAGAGTAAAAGCAAAATTGAAAGAGTAAGCTGAGGATCCATACTTATTAGGTTGTGGATAAAATGTGTATCACAGTCAAGTAGGCTAACGCTGTTGGGAATTTGCCAGATATCTCAAAAGACGTTCAATATGGAAAAAACGGCTTATTTTTATGGCTTATAATTTAAATATGATGCCAGTGATAAGTAATGGGATTAAGATGGATGGAAAGTGAGTGCTTGAGTTGAAATATCAAATAGAAAGTACAGGCTGGCAAATAGTTAGAGTGGAGGAATATGATCCTGCGCATTAACGTAATTCGGAAACAGTTTGGGGTTGAATTATGTTTTGCAAAATCATTTCCCTTCAGCTGGAATCAAGTGAATCAAATTGGCATTAGTCGAAATCAAAGATGTGCATAAAAGATATTCTTTGGGCAAGATTGCTCTTAATGGCATTTCCTTAGATATAAATAGATCAGAATTTGTCGTGATTGCGGGTCCAAACGGAGCCGGGAAGACAACACTTATGAAACTGCTTTATGGAGAATTGAACCCTGATAGGGGAAAAATAAAACTTGACGTACCAGTTGAGAGAATTGGTGTGATGCCTCAGGAATTTACACTTTTCGAAGAACTCACTCTTCAAGAACACATCAATTATCTCACACTACTCAAGGGGATATCGAAGAAGAGATCTCTGGAAATAACTAGAGAAATCGTTAAAAAACTTGGCTTAGAACAGGAAAGAGATACAATTATCCGGAATTTATCAGGAGGGCAAAAAAAGTTAGTCTGTTTCGGGCAGGCTCTGGCAGGGAACAATGAAATTCTAATTCTGGATGAACCCACTGCTGGTATCGACATAGAAAACAGAAATGCACTTCACACTTATCTTGGTGAACTCCGGAAATTGGGCACCACTATATTGTACACAACACATTTTCTTGATGAGATAGAAGGTTTGGCCAGTAGACTGGTGATGTTAAACAAAGGTAGCATTATTTATGACGGCTCTCCAACTTCAATGGTGGAGAACCTCTATCATTCAAAGGTCGAAATTCCACATACTTTGAGGACTCTGAAATTCATCAAGAATTCTGGCTTCCAGTATACTGTCCTGGATGGTGAAATAAATGTATTCATTGGAAAAAATGAAATTTCCAGGATAAAAGAGCTTATAGATTGTGGGATTCCAGAGATCCAGCAAGGATTAAAGATCACCAGACCTACACTGGAGGAAGGATATCTCAGTTTCATGAAGAAGATAGATACATGAGATTTACGAACATCATAATAATTGGAAAAATATACGCAAAATGGTTTTTCAGACGACCTCTCACATACATGTTCATTACTATATTCATGCCACTTTCAATAATAACTCCAATGTTGCTTCTTTCAAACCATTCTGAATGGCCCAGGGTTATTATTGGGGCTGCGATTTTTTCCGTAATAGGGGGTGGTATTGCAGATATTACCATGAATGTATCTTTCGACAGGAGGGAGGGAAGATTGCCTTTCTTTTTTACGAGACCAGTAACATCAATTGAATACATGTTAGGTATATTGGTCGGTGGTGGAGCATACACACTCGTGAGTGCGGGGATAATTCTAGCAGTGGGAGACGTCATTCTCGGGTTCACTTTTAATATATTTGATCTTCTCTTGTTTATTGGAATCGTTCTGTTCGCGTGGTTTATATCTTCAAACCTTGGCTTTGTGATTGCTTTGTATGGACCGAAAGACTACCGTTTGGCAAGTACACTTTCAGATTTCCTTCTATTTTCAATCACGTTTATCGCTCCAGTGTTTTATTCTATACAGGTCCTTCCCATTTTTTGGCAAAATATTTCTCAATATCTTTACACCACAGATCTTTCTCTTATCGCAAATAACGCCATCAATAACGGTCCCCTCCCGAATCCTTTACTTACCATCTCCCTTCCGGCTGCCTTTGGCGTTACTCTTTTTTTCATTTCAGTCAGGAAATGGAAATGGAAAACAATGTAAATAATATGGAAAAAGAAGTAGGAGAACTGGTTAAAATGAACAATGTGAAGAAAGCGGTTGGTATTGGAAATCTATAGGTCTCTCCTATCTGAGACGAATCGCACATAATTCTGAGTAAAGATAAGGGATCACAAGGTTATAAGATTCTAAAATAGAAAACTGTTAGAATGGTAATACTTTCTGATTCGCACTCATTGATCAACCAAACTTTGAAAATAAATCATTAGTTGGTTTCGCTTAAATCATTAATCAAGGCAGAATAAATCAATTCGATCTTAATGTCCTGCGTTCAGGAAAAGAATACAGAAACACAATTCTAATATTTTTCCACATTGACTTTATAGGAAAATTGTTTAATAATATATTTCATTTAGTCACTATGACAAATTTCTGTCAGCAATGCGGATTTAGAAATGAAGCAAATGCAAGCATGTGTGCAAATTGTGGGTCCTCACTAACAACCCCATCATCATCTCCATTTGGAAATTATAAGAATGATAAAGTTTTCCTGGAGGGAATAATAAACCTGAGATATTACACATTAATTGGGCTTCTTTCCATAGTATCTGGAATAACTTTGGATTTCCTCACACTTAGGAAATTTTCTTACACCTATCTAATTGGTCCTGTTGGTTCAACCTTTAGTGGTATATCTATAAATAGATACAGTTCAAGCAGTTTATTTGCTTATTCAGAAATTGTTCTGGTAGTCTCGGTTATCCTCTCGCTGTTTGGATTATACATGCTTTATAAAGGATTCAATATAATAGAAAAAGTAGAATCTCGGGTTTCCCTGGGAAAGAAAGGTGCGATTATTGAATTTATCGGATTAATGCTGGTTATTCCATTAATAATTGCATTAATCTCACTACTTATTCCTGCATTATCTTCCAGCAGTGCTTCCACTCCCGGCAGTTTCCCCGGATTGAACTTAAGCACCATTATTGGAATTGCATTTATGTTGATAATAGCAGCAATAATCATCATAATAGGAGCTATAGCAATTCTAATTGGTTTATTCAGGGTTGGAGAAGTATTTGGTAGTACTCTGGTGGAGGTTGGCGCAATTCTTACATTATTCCTCGGAGCTATTGGAACAATTTTATTGTTTATAGGATTCACCAATATCATTAACAATCTGAAGAAAAATGAGCAAAATGGCAAAAGTGAAACTTCCATAAATTAGTCAAAGGTCGTATCATCAATATTTTTCAAATTCTCTGCGCTTTTGTGTATTAAATTGATTTCTCTGATTCTGGTTAATTCCTCGCTTCATTACATTGATGCACAGAAATCTATTAATTCTGTTGCTAGTTCATTTGGTATTTGTCAGATGTGAACTGACGATAATACACCATATTCCTGCATGCATCAACGACCTGCACTCTTTCCATTATCTCGTTGATCAGAGCAAGTTTCTCCTCTGCCTTCCACAGTCTCCGCTCTGTCAGTGTTCCCCCAAAATCTCCTTCAATATTACATTTAATATATTAATTTCACTATTAGTCAATCTACTCCAATAATTAAAGGGTCCAGCACATTAATTGGAATGTAATAAATTAAAAAATCCGGTTTTAAACTTGTGAATGGATTGAAAAAAGAAATGTTTAAGTAAGGACTGAAGTTGTTATCAAGTGGAAAGTTCATATCTGTTAAAGACCCAATCATTTAATTCTACACCTTTGGAATTAATAGTAAAGGATCTAAACTCCAATTTTTCTAAATTTTTTAAAAAGAGTCCCGAAATTGAACTTAGAAATTCATGGACAAAGAGTTCTGGAAAAGAAAATGATGATGTCAGGATAGAGAATCCTGAAATCAGATGGTGAATGAATCCAAAAACAGAATATCCTCAATACTGGCTCAATCAAAAAAATTCACTAACAAAATGCGCTTCAGTATATGGAGCACAGGGGTTTGAGTCAGATTACACCGGGGTTATATGGGGAGAGGATCTTGTCTGGAGGAATGGCTGGGAGGTCAATCAAAGGGAAATCATGGACAATACTGGAGGAAATTTTTCACTGAAGAAAATAGCATCAAAGGGAAATCTGCAACTTGCAAGAAAACTTCTCTTCAACAGGTACAAGATACTTCTCACCAGAGGGATAAGAGGAACAGGCATTTATTTCGAGGATCTGAAAACTTATGAATACATTTCAAGTTTAGTTGAATGATTTTTTGGCATTCACCGATTCCTTATTGAGACATTTGATTCATGAAGAGGTTATAAACTGAATACCGCTGCATAGAATCTATATAAGCATCTGAAGCATCGGCTCGCGTGGAAATTCAAGTTGTCACTGATCCCAACGAAATGAAGAATGTTATGCCAGTTGTCAAGTCTGCATGGGGAATGAACAATTCTGACCAGCTGATTAAGGATATACTCTGTGCA
>JAJZXP010000191.1 GCA_021806345.1 Thermoplasmata archaeon
CTCTTTAAGGTTCATATCGCGTTTTCAAATAATGGAAGAAAAGAGTATAGAAAAAATACCGCAATTTACCATAAATGACCTGATCCACATAACGGAGAAATTTCTCGAAAGGAAAGTGCTTGTTGAAAAATCAGGTACATCAGATCACCAGGTCGATCAATGGATTAAAGATGGGGAATTCCCTGATCCAACATACAGGACACCGGACGGAAAGGAATGGTTTCCCCCTTATATGGAAATCCTGATAAAAAGGAGTATTGAGAATAACACAAATCCAAAGGTAGAATTCATGAAAGACGCTGAGAAGGTTCTTGCAAAACCGGGATTTGTTTACAGGTTTGGAAAGGTGGAAACCACCGGCACGAGCCCTGAAGATTTAAAAAATATGTGGATGGATTTTAAATCCGGTCTTTATGGTGCATGTCTAAGAAAGCCAGATCCAAAAAGCATCCTTGATAAAGGATATCTTATCAGGAACATCGAAGAACTTCTTTCAAAGCCGGAACCGGAAAATCCAAAATGGCGTTCTGCATTAAAGGAAATGGTTAGCCGTCTTGATGCCGTTGAAGCACAGTTCACTGACTATGACAGGACAAGATTCGGAGGGAAAGTCTCAAGGGACATTTTTATCACGAATATAAAAAAAGAATACAGAGGCATCTTTACGGAATAAGCCAGCTTTTGCTTGAGAATAATAGTAAATACCAGGCTTATTTGAACGGGGATAGCAATCTAGTGCTGTTTTTCAACCAGTTTATAAACCCTGTCTCCCCCAGATTTGTCTCCCTCATATACGAGTATATCTGGAAAATGCTCTATGAATTCACTTAGATCAGAAAACCCGTATTTTCCTGGTATAAATCCTGGTTCAAGTTCCCTCAGCTTTATTCCAAGTTTAGATCCAAGGACGTCTCCACCAGAATCCGCACTCAGTTCAGCTGCTTTTGCCAGCAGTTCTCTTCCTTGCCCATAGCTGATCTTTCTGTTCTTTCTTAATTCCTTCACAAACCTGTTATTTTCATCGATTGTGAAAACAGTATAAGGAAACTGGTTGCCAAAGGAATCAGGCGACTCCGGATTCCGTTTTTCAGTTATCAGGAGGCCAGCCTGTTCCAGGGATGCAAATATCTTCTTCCTCCCAAGATGATCAAGTTCAGGGAGTGTCCTGCTGAGTCCCTCCATCAGAAAAACGCTGACCTTGACGCAGCCATATTTTTCCCTGTACTTGTCAAAGGAATCAAGAGCTGCAACTGCTGCTCGGGTCTGGTTCGGATCGAGTTTTTCAATTGGTGTGCGATCAGAAGCATAGCTACCACTGGAAACAGATTTCCCAGTTCTTGTATATGGCGGCAGGTCTTCCGGCCTTGCATAGGAATAGTTTCCTTCGCCAACAAGACGTTTCAGATCCCCGGAGAGACTTTTCTCAAAACCAACAAAATGAAGATTTTTCCCGCTTTCCCTGGCTCTGTTTGCTATAGGCATATAATCACGATCTCCGGCAAATATTACTATCGTGTCAACGTCACCTCTTGTCAGGATGGTCTCCTGGGCCGCCAGCGAAAGTTCTATGTCTGCACTGTTCTTGTATTCTGTTGAAAGTATATCAATGATCCTGATCCCAAGCCTCTGCAGCTCCTTCTTTGGGTCCTGCATGGAACTCCAGTCTCCAAATGCCTGCCTTATTATTATTTCCCCATACTGTGTTTTGAGTTTCTCGAGCTGTCCAGCTACCAAAGCAACTGCAACATCGCCGGCATCCTCATAGGGCATCTCATAAAGATTGGTCAGGGAATAGAAGAAATTCTCAAAATCAATGAATACTGCAGTCAGTCTCTTATCCGATCTCATCAGATAATCAAGCAAGGGACATATAATTCTTTTCTGTTTTCAGTCCAGATTACATAATGACCAGAAAAGAAGATCACAGATTTCTTCCGTAATGATTCCACCGTCAGGTTTATGATAAAACTTCATTTCATGAAAAGCAAGGTGCATGCATTGGATTATGAAAACCCACAATATTACAGGATTTACGACATATTGGAAAGTGTAGACAGGGATTATCTTGAATACATATTCCAGAAAACAGATAACATGATGGGTCAAAAAACACTCATCGGAAACTCATATTCCAGGGATCGGGTAAAGGCAAGGAAGAACCTGGCTAATTCCGATAATTTTCATTACCGTTTTGACTCCTTAAGCAAGGAGGCAAAGCAATTTTACGCGGCGTTATATTCAAAAGGCAGGGTCTGGAGAAGCATGGAAGTTCCAGGTAATTCCTCAAAATTCACACTGAAGCCAGAAGTTCAGGAATGTCTTGATAAACTTGTTATTTTTGGACTTCCGTCACGTAACAACCCTGAGATTTTCATCATACCTGTAGATTATGCCGTAGTTGATAATTCCGGACAAAACGGAAGAAATCTTTTTTCGCTTATTGATGCATTGAAGAGTTATCCCATGACGCTTGTGAGTAAAATAGCAAAGGAGTACGATCTGAAGACCAACGATTCAAAAAACGAGGTTACAATCGAAACTTACAGCACCATAATGAAGAATCTGTCACAGACGCTGGAGAATCTTAGTCTCACAGAGAAAAAAATCGCGGATTATCTTATGAAAGATGATGGAATCTCGATTTTTGAAGATCTTGTAGATCATTTTAAGATAAAAAACAGGGGAGGATACTACAACGGTATTAATTTTAACAATCTTTTCTCTTCCGGTTCATATTCAGGCGGGGACCAGTTTATCTCACTGATGAAAAAAGGCATAATATTTTGCCTACAACGGATGTATTACAGCCGAATTGATACAGTGTATATGCCTGATGAAGTTATCTCAAAGTTATGGGAAATCCAGCATAAAAAAATTAAAACATCTGTAAAAAAGCAGAAGGAATCTGAATCCCTGCACTCCATTTTAAAAAACTACGAAGTTAACTATGCAGCGGAAATCAAAGCAATATTCTTAACCCTATATTACCTCGAATCCAGATCGAAAAAGCGTTCAGCAGAATCAATAAACAAGTTTCTTTCCTTGCCGGTTGAAGACATTGACCTGATATTATCCCAGTCTAAAATAGAAGGCTGGTTGAAGGGAGGAATATCCAATCTTTCAATAACCCCTGAGGGATTTAAATTTATAGAAGATGAGAAATTCCCATCCAGGCTTAAAAAACACATCTTTGAAGAACACATATTTTCGGCATGGAAAGCAGTAGAAGGACAGGGACGGACTTTTCTTAATGAACTCCGCATGTTATTTCTTGAGGCTATATATCAAATGCAGTATCCGGAGAAACTTGAAGATCTTACAGAAGAGATTAAATCCCGCGATACTTATTTCAAACTTTCAAGATCATTGAGAATTGCCCTATTGGATGATGATGTATACAGGAGCAGATCCGGATCCATGAGTTTCACGAAGAAGGAACTGGATAATGAAATTTCCCTGTGGTTGCTGGAACTCGTAAATTTCCTTAAAATTTACGGTCTCGTAAAGATGTCCTCCCCCATCACCACAAAAGGCGTGTATATTTTCCCTGAAAATAAGTTTAAGGAAATATACGAAAGGGAGGGAAATGCAAGTTATGATAGCCATGAGAAAACTGATCCAAAACCAATTAAGGTACTTCCTAACAATGACATCCTCATTGGAACAGAAGCCGATTTCACCGACCTGAAGAAAGTTGCAGATTTCTCTGAACTTGTAAGTGCTGACCTGGTCTGCACATTCAAAATAACCAAGGCCTCACTTTCATCCTATTTGAATAAATCGGGCGAGATCAAGGAGGTTATACTATTTCTCAAGAAGAAAAGCTCGGTTCCTGTGCCTGAAACTGTTATGAGACTAATAAATGACATGGAGAAAAAAGTTGACCAAATACTAATAACAAAATGCCAGGCTGTCCTGCAGGTGGAAGACAGAACAGTCATTGACGGTATAATGAGGATCACGGGCATTGCTGATATGGTAGAAAAACGTATTTCACCCGAAATTCTCGCAATAAAGGATGGAGTGAGTCTCTATAAATTTGTAACAGAATTAAGAAAGAAAGGGTATATCATACCAATCAAGGTTGAAAAAGAAAAAAACAGGAGAAGGACTTCCTGGTATAGATGGTGATCTCAGATTAAAAGATGGAAAGCCAGGGTGGTACTCAGTCATCTTCTGAAATAGGATGGACCTCCCTGATTAGATCGCTGTGATCAATAATGTCATATTTATAGCCTCTTTCAGTGAGAAACATCTGCCTTCGCATTGAGAAGTCCTGGTCCAGTGTGTCCCTTGTAACAATGGAATAAAAATTAGCCGAGGAACCGGACGATTTTGGCCTCAAAAGTCTTCCCAAACGTTGAGCCTCCTCCTGCCTCGATCCGAATGTTCCTGAGACCTGTATTGCCACGTTTGCATCAGGAAGATCAATTGCATAGTTTGCAACCTTGGATACGACCAGAACTTTTATTGACCCAGACCTGAAATCCGAATATAGCTTCTCCCTCAAGGAATTCTTCATCTTCCCGGTAATTACAGGAGACTTGAGTTCTGACGCAATGATATCCAACTGTTCCAAATAGTCCCCGATAATCAGGACAGAATCATC
The DNA here is from genome assembly GCA_021806345.1 of Thermoplasmata archaeon. The sequence goes on from JAJZXP010000191.1 coordinate 4,610, forward strand.
TCCCGAAAGCCTGGAAAGAATTGATTTCAAAGCCTCCAGCTTCATTGGATTCTCCGCAGCAATCCTGTATTTAAGTCTTGGAGGTGCTATGGCGTACTGCATTCTGTAATCATCATTTGGAAAAGTGACCCTCACTTCATGGCAGTATGCTGTTGCTATCCAGCCCTGCCTCTCCAGATCCTTCCAGGGTGCATCATACTTCTTGGGTCCGATTAAGGAAAATGCATCCTCCTCCTTTCCATCCTCCCTTATAAGTGTGGCAGTAAGTCCAAGCCTTTTCTTGGCCTGGATTTCTGTTGTTATTCGGAACACCGGGGCTGGGAGCAGGTGAACCTCATCGTATATTATGATGCCCCAGTTTCTTGCCCTGAAGATTTCAAGGTGGGGATAACGGTTCAGGTCAAATGATGCCTCCTCTTCATCGATTTCATCATTTTCCAATTCGGTATCATCGTTATTGCTGCCCCTTCTCCTTGGCGAATATGTCAGTGTCTGGTATGTAGTAACCGTTACAGGGAGTATCTCCTTATTGTCACCGGTATATTCCCCAACCATTCCGGGAGTGAGGCTTGTCTTGTCGAACAGTTCAGATATCCACTGTCTCACGGCAACTGTCCCGGTTGTTATGATAAGCGTGTTTTCCCTTATTCTGTTCATGACAGCCATCCCAACCACTGTCTTTCCTGATCCGCTTGGAAGGACTATTATACCGCTCCTGTTCCCATGGACAAAAGATTCTACGGCCTCTTTCTGGTATTGCCTTATTGTAAGTTCTTTGCCTTTCATTGTAGTGGTCCGGAGGTCAAAGTCAATGGGGTCTCCGGGAAGATATCCCACAAGGTCTTCAACTGGATATCCTACTTTTATGAGGGCCTGCTTCAGTCTTCCTCTGTATATTGATCTCAATTCCAGGGTTGTGGGGGAAATACTTGATTTAATAAACTGGGATATTGATTTCCTGCTCATTATTTCATGTATAACCATAGTATCTGGAGATATGAGATAAATGGAATCGGGAATGGCTTCAACATGATCAGTCAACTGGACAAGTTGAGGGTCCCTTACAAGCTTGATCTTTCCATATCTGCTGTACCAGTCCCTGATGTTTGTTTCTATATTTGTGGGGATGCTGTACTTGGAATACTGGGACAGGACGTTGATTATATCGTCAATGGATATGTTTGATGAAGCAGCATTCCAGACAGCCAGAGGCGTAATCTTGTAAGTGTGCACATGTTCCGGCGATTTCACCAGTTCAGAAAATCTCAGAAGTCTGTCTCTGCAGAAGTGGTTCGGGTCCTTGTCAACCTCAAGAAAGATTGTTCCGTCTCCCTGTACAATCAATGGTTTCTGATCAGTGGCCATAACCAAACCTCCAATTCTTCATTAGGAATCATAATAACTACACAGCATAAGAATTTTGGATTCTCTGTTTGCAGATGGAATACGTACAAGTTAACTTATAACCTATAAATTGAATCCAAATCCTATTTCGCTTCTGATTCCCCCTGTTATGGAAAAGGATACAATGCAGTTGGAGAAATATCATTTACTAAGAAATGAAACTACCTGGACCTATGTGGAAAAGTTATGATAATTTCACTCATAATATGAAGATAAAATTTCTCACTTCCAAAATCAATTTATTTTAAATGATTATTGTATGCCATAAAGGGTGTTTTTGAATGCCGTCAGGTGATGGAATCGTTTATCAGTTCAGGATTTCAAGGATGGGAAGAAGAGACGTATGGCGAAAAATAGAGATCAGGGGAGATCAGACTCTTGGCAAACTGGATAGAATTATCCGCATATCTTTTGACCTTGACACATTTGATCATCTCAGTGCATTCTATGGTGGAAAAAGGTGGTATAGATCAAATTTTGGAACCATCAATTCATTTGGGCAGGGAGACGGGGCTGATATTCCAATTATATCTCTCGGAATTGGCGAAGGCAGCAAGTTTGGATATGTTTATGACTTTGGTACGGAGCAGCATTTTCACGTTACGCTGCAAAAGACCCGTGATGTCGAATTAGAGGATACATATTTTCCCAGGGTTATAGATGAAAACGTAAAAAAGCAGTATTACTGCGTTGACTGTGAAAAACTGGGAAAGCAAACACCTGCCGAAATGGTTTGTGCATACTGCTCAGAAGAGGAAAGCAAATATGTATACCTGTGCCCGAAATGCGCAGATGGTGAAAGGCATAATGATCATCTATTTGATGATATATTGAATTAATAAACTTAACTTCAAGTTAGGAATAACAGAATAGCCTTTCAGTTATTTTCGGTTTCTACTGAATAGTGGAGAATCCATTGTATTTGTTCAACTTAATGATCCTGAATACAGATCATATTCTTTTTGAAGCCATTGAATAGCATTGGGGACTTTGTGCCATGCTGCAATGCTTGAAACTGTATAATTGGCAGCCTCTTCTTTCGATCCAGGTGAAATATACATTTGTAATTCAGGCAGTCGAATCCTTCCAAGCAGCATAGGTGGAATAAAGTGATTCAATTTAAACGCATCCCTAATCACTCTCTTTGTTTCTACGTTTATTCCAG
>JAJZXP010000341.1 GCA_021806345.1 Thermoplasmata archaeon
ACTGAAAGAATTGCAAAAGGAGGCACAGGAATATGTTGATGAAGGTTACACAGTGATGAAGATGCGTTTCATCTCGGGACCCGCAGATCCTAACGCCATGGAGAAGAACGAGGAACTGGTCAAGGCGGTACGGGAGCAGGTTGGATACAATGTGGAACTTGCCGCAGATGCATGGATGTCATGGACATATAACTTTGCTGTGAGAATGCTCAAAAAGCTGGAAAAATATGATCTTGCCTGGATTGAGGAACCGCTCCATCCCGATGATTTCGAGGGGTTCAAGACACTCACCAGGAATGTGGAAACACCCATATCTGCCGGGGAACACCATTATCATGTACACGATATGAAGAAGCTTCTTGATGCAGGCATAAGGATACTTCAGCCCGATACAATGTGGACAGGCGGGCTTACAAGTATGAAAAAGATAGCAGGCCTTGCCGAGGCTTATGGTGCACAGGTCATCCCACATGCGGGAAATGTATATAACCTGCATTTCATCATATCTGAACCACAGGCAGTCACCCCGCTTGCAGAATACCTCACAAAGTACAGGGAATGGATGGAACAGCACATGACTGGAATTCCGCACCCGAAGAACGGATATATTACGCTGCCTGAAAAAGGAGGATTTGGAGTTGAATATGACAGAGGAAAATGATAAGTTCACTGTAAACGTAATAAAGACAGGTGAATCCGAAGTACCAGCGCCTGAGGTCTACTGGATGGAAGGCTGGAGCGAATGGGAAAAACTCTCCTTCCATGCACTACTGTTAAGAAACGGGAAAACTAATTTCCTTATCAATACAGGGCTCCCGACCGATCTTAGTGAGAGGAATAAAGCGATGTTGGATTTCGGTGGAGAACGCTGCATCTTCAGGTCTTACGATATCACCGGGGAACTGAAACATCTCGGGGTCGAACCATCAGAAGTTAATGGTATATCTTTCACCCCGCTTCAGGACTATACAACAGGGGGAATTCCACTGTTCCAGAATGCGAAAATTTATTTGGACAGGCGTGGATGGACAGAGGATATTGTTGCACCGCGTTTCCAGAAGCATCAGCCTAGGAACCTGTTCATTCCTCAGAAGAACCTGCAGTATCTGATGTTTGATGCATGGAACCGGTTGGTACTTTTCGACAGCCTGATTTCATACAGCATACTTCCGGGTCTCAATGTTACCTGGGTGGGATGCCACCATCGCTCCTCACTGGCTTTTCAGATTTCAACCAGATCAGGCAATGTCATTTTTTCTGATTGCTCATTCAAGAAGAGGAATCTGGTAGAGAATATACCAATTGGAATCGCTGAAAATACGTTAGAATGCCTCGACGCATATTCCAAATTCAGGGGAAAAGGCACATTTCTCTCCGCATACGATCCGGAGATCGATGGGCTGGAGTTCTAGTCAACACCTATAAGAACATGTAATGTTTCTCACATTTCTGTACATATCACGAAAAGAATTATGATACAGTTCCTATAGTTTCACCTCTACATTTCGTTTTTTCACATTTCTCCTCCTCAATATCTTTGCACTCTCGATCTTGTGTTCCCTTATCCTGATCAGTTCCTCAGGATTTCCAATGTAATACTGTTTCAGTGTGAGATAGTTCAGCGATGAGTGCCTTCTTTCGTTGTTGTAGTGTTCCACTATCCTGGATACTTTAGTTTTGGTCTATTCGCAATCGGTAAGAACCACGGGGACCAGCGACTTTCGCATTGTCTGGTTCACCCTATCATCAACATCGTTCTGCTCGGAAGTGTATGGTCTTATGAGTTTCTGCGTGAGATGGTTCTTCTTTATAATCCTGTACACCGATGATGGTGAAAAATATGCAATATTCTCGTCAATGAGTGTGTATGAGATTTCCCTGAAGGACATCATGCGTTTCATGTGTCTGAATCCCAGTACAATCCACACATCGTCATCCCTTACGGAAATGGGATTGAACCTTCCATCCAGAATGGGGGGAGAAATCGTTCTATACATAGTACCAGGATCTGGATATTCCCAGTATGGACACTACTCTCTTGACGAGATATCATGACTTTTCCACAGCATTTATAACAGTCCTGTGGATATCATAGAACAGCGATTTAATGTCTGTCCCATCCTCTACAAGCCTCTCGAACCTTTTTTGATCTCTAAGTTCTCTGAGACGATTTCCGCAATGGTCTCCTTGAGCTTTGATATCTCACTGTCCTTTTCTCTCAGAATGCGGTCCTCATCAGCCCTCCTTTCTCTGTTCTCAAATATATCGGGGCAGAGAAACGATTGCAAAAAAGCTTGAATGAAAGATCCCGAATGGGAAAATACTTATTGGGGTAATTCACTGTAGGCACCTAACCTCAAGTTCTAACGAAGAGATTCACAATATGTTTCATCCTTTCTTCTGCATATTCATAAAACTTGATATAAGCCTTACAAAAATAATCAGGATCAGATTTACCTGCGGTGTATTTCCTATTTCTTGGGCATCCTCCATAGCATTTGCTTTTCCATTTACAACTGGCACACTTTTCAGGCAAATCTGGTTTCAAAGACATGAATTTTATGTACCTCTTATTTCGAAGCAAATCGTCTAGAGTGTGCAAAGAAATGTTCCCTAGTTTCCACTGGTTTCCCATAAAAAAATCACATGGAAACACATCACCATTTTGTTCTACGATTAAAGTATCAGAACATTTTTCACTTATCACACATAAACCTGGATCTCCACCAAGATACGTGGAAAGAATACTATCTATAAATCTAATTGAATATCTAGGTAAACCCTCATTTATTACAGTTGAATACCATCTGTCGAAGACCGCACGCAGGAAATCTCCATATTCTTCAGGGGATATTTCATATTCACCAACTTCCTCGGGAAATTGGGAATGAAATTTCATTGCGGGCAGAAATTGAATCCACTTGAAATCATTCTCCTCATAGAAGTCCATAAGTTCTCTAACCCTTCCAATATTTCCACGGTGAAGGACAGTGAGTATATTGTATTCTACCCCATACTTTTCCAAAAATTTTACTCCCCTTAAAGCTTCATTAAATGAGCCTAAACCGTTCGAAGTCACACGTCTAGAATCATGTATTTCAACAGGACCGTCGAGGCTAACACCAACAAAGAAGTTGTAATCTCTAAAAAATTTGGCCCATCTGTCGTTAAGAAGAGTCCCATTAGTCTGGATGGAGTTACTTATTTTGGTTTTCTGAGGTGCGTATTTTGCTTCCAAATAAACTGCCAACTCAAAAAAGTCAATTCCAGCTAAAAGTGGTTCTCCTCCTTGCCATATAAATGATGCAAAACCACGGGTTTTATGCATATAATCATCTATAAGCTTCTCCAATGCTTTTGGATCCGGGTATCTGATCTTGCTTGGGTTTCCACGATTTCTGCTGTAATAGCAGTAATCACATGACAAATTACAACTCTCTGAAACCGTTTTAAACATAATGCTTATCATATCTAACAGTTCTCCTATGTCTGTGACTAATTAAAATTATTGGACTCTTCCCACTAATGTAGGGTGTTGTTTGGGTGGTTTTACTTGGCATTTAGATATATTCTTTCATGGACGAATTCGGGCTCTATTCAGCACGCTTTAACTAAAAGCTCCAAGGAAGGTTGGAAGTTTCTCCCTTGGTCTGGTGAAAAGATTGTTGAGGTATTAGTAACAAATGAGAAGGGATCAAAACTCCTCATCTTTCTCATCGATAAATAAAGACATAACTCAGGTCGTTGTATGCAGAATTTCACTTTCCCCCAAGTGAAACCCATGTAGGTTTCCTTCCGGGATAAGTTCTTATTAAATTTGAGATATTTACGTCGCCAGTTTGCCTTAGCCATCTCGCTAACTGTTCTCTAAGACCGATCACTAAATCCCTATTCTCAGGTTTCATCGCAATATTATTGAGTTCGTTTGGGTCACTTTCAATGTCGTATAATTCATCATCATCACCAGCATACCAATTGTATTTGAATTTTTCTGTTCTGATGCAAAAAATCGGGCCCCATTCTCCATAAGATTCAAACAACTCTATAAATATAGTATTTCTAATGTTATGCGAATAATCCCATAGCTGGCGCATGCTCTCACCAACCATATGGTTTGGTTTTTCAATTTCCATAATATCTAGAAGGGTAGGGGTTAAATCTATCATGCTTGTTAGAGTATTCACTACCTTACCTTTCGGAAGGTGTCCTGGCCAGCTAATTATCAAAGGCACCCTAGTTACTTCCTCGTACATAAATAACCCCTTAAAAAACATGCCATGTGCACCCATCATATCACCATGATCTGAGGTGAAGACTATAACGGTATTTTTTTCGATTGATAGACTATTCAGCTTTTCCAATAATCTTCCAACATTAAGATCTACTAAGTGCATAAGACCTAGATATCTTGCATAAATTTCACGCAACTTCTTCGTCTCTCTGTCAGAAATCTCTTTTCCTATCTCTTTACTAAATAATTCTCTAGCGGCCCCTCTTCTTTGGCTCATTGGTTTATTTATAAGTGTATCCTTGACACTCACTGGCAATTTTATATATTCAGGATTTACAAAATCATCAAATGGTCCAGAATATGGATCATGTGGGAATCTCATGGATAGTACTAGGAAGAAAGGCTTTTCAAGATCTTTAGATGAATCTTCTAAGAAATTGATCGCTAGGTCTGTCATAACCGTATCTTCCTGAAGTTCGAAAGGCTCTAATCCTTGTTGTTCTAAGCGATCAGTCCCTTCGTTAAATGATATTTTATTGGTTTCGGATAATTTTTGTTCGTAACTTCCTCTGAGTTCAGTCTTAAACGTTTGGAATCCATGTTGTTTTGTGTTTTCGTTCCCAAGATGCCATTTCCCAAAATAAGCTGTTCGATAACCATTTTCATTTGCAAGATCACTGAGTGTCTGTGCTTCTGTTGGAAGCGAAATATCTCTCCCATCATCATTTACGTGTACCACACCGTTGCTGTTAGATTCAGGGTTTAGGAGTCCAAGTTGGTGCGGGTATAACGAAGTCCAAATTGAAGCTCTGCTTGGAACACACAAAGGGCAAGTAACATAGTTCTTCGCAAATCTTACTCCGTTGGTTGCTAATTTATCTATATTTGGAGTTCTTAGTTGCCCCCCGTAGCAACTTAGAGTGTCAATATTTTCTTGGTCTGTCATTACTATAATTATATTTGGTTTATTCTGCGCTTTCATCACTTCCATAATAATCGGTCACGGTCTTCTCAAGAGATTTGCCGTGGCTGTCTGGACCAAAAATTCCTCCTATCACCATTGTAATCATGAAGAACACAGTAAATATTAAAGCCAATCCTTTGAGACCAATATCAGCAACAATAAAAGCTACAAAAATAGTCCAAATCCCAACGATAAGTCTATTCCATGACCATACAAACCCCTGCGCTGTATTTCTAATTCTCGTCGGGAATAACTCTGTCGACCATAGCCTTGCCAATGGCCACACTCCAACACCTTGACCAAATCCGAATAATATAACACTCAATAGAACAATATTTATGGCGGTAAATGGAAATATAATTAGTAAAGCAAATGAGACTACCATAATTGCGGATGAAATTAAATATAATACCTTTCTATTAATCTTGTCCACAAGCGGCACGTACACTACTAAAAGCGCTACAATGGCAAAAATGAACCATAGTACTGTGCCAATATATGAAGAGAACACTGTGGTCTTAGAATAAGTCTTGATAAAATAAGGCAAAAAACTCCCGTATGTAGACGCAGGAATTCCCCACAGAATATATAGTGGAATAACTAAAAGCAATCCTTTCCAATATTTAAACATATCTGTCCATTTATATTTTATTGCGTTTAGCGAATGTGTTTCACTTGTCTTTTCCGACTGACCCAGTTCTTGGAGGTCTTTTTCTACAACATCAGATTTCTTATTTTGTAGAGCCCATCTGGGTGATTCTATTACACCCCTTCTAAAAAACCATGTTATAATCGCAACAGCAGCAAGAGAACCAAATATTATCCGAAAAGATGCTGTTCCAAACCCCAACGTTCCAATTGCAATTAGAATAATTACGATCGGCCCAATGTACCAAAAGATGTTAGTAAATCCAGTGAGTGCACCTCTTTTTCCTTTCGGTGAGAATTCTGTAATCAAAGACCATGATGTCGGAACATCTATTCCGATAGCAACTGATAGCATTAGGTAGGCAAATATCATTTCGTAAGTGGAAGTAGATATGGCTATAATTATGGCACCTATTGTATATAGTAAAAGATCATACATATATATGGCTTTTCTACCAAATACATCTCCAAGTGGTCCTGCAATCAGCGATCCTCCCCACATCCCAAACTGCCGCAATGCAAATATTAAGCCTATGAATACGATACCGATTTTAAAATATCCTTCCCAATATATGGCTGAGACTGCCCCTGCAACTAGGGCCCCTGCATCAAGATAATCCCCAAAAGCACTAATGACTGTCCATCTAATATGTTTCCTACTAACCGAAGCGTTGTCAAATATATCAAGAGTATCAACATTTCCCTTATCTTGAGGCAATTAATCCCACCTAACTTAAAATACGCTCTTTGAGCTTAATAATATTATTCCGAACATGTACTGACAACAAAGGCAACTCATAGCGTTCCGAAAGTTGTTTATGTACTGTTTATCTCAGTTTAGGACAAATCTCAAATTAAATTAAGATACGATCCCTGTTGTTACACTCCGAGTACATTTTCAGTACTGAAGAAATAATGGGGGCCGAGAATTTTTGGTGCACAAGGAACAGGAACTATGACACAGCAATTGGCATGAAGATCACTTGCCTTAACTTAATGGTTGCATCAAACATTGATGTGGGAGAACCCTAGGGAGACGATGGAAATCATCATTTGCTAAAACATGAGACATCCTATCATTGAAACCCATCCATTATAGTGTTAGACATAACTTTATGAACTATATTTCCATACTTTATTATGGGTAGACAACCGTCATTAGAGGTCAAGAGGCATCTGACTTCGACTGAATTAAGAAAACTTATAAAGGAAGAACAGAAGAGAGGGAAGGTACTGCAGAGGCTCATTTTCATAAATGATCTGTATAATGGGAAAAGCGTTCCGGAAGCGTCAAAAGATGTGG
>JAJZXP010000240.1 GCA_021806345.1 Thermoplasmata archaeon
ACATTGGTTCCACAAGCCATTGCTTCAATTGGAGGTAGTCCATATCCTTCGTTGTCAGATAGATATAAAAACAGATCAGCCGCGGCCATATATTCTCTGACCTCTTGGATATTTTTTTGCCCTAGGAATTTAATGTTTTCAAATTTTTTTGAATACCCAACCAATTCATTGCTCCGTGCCACCCATCCCTGCGTTGGACCAATATGGTAAAATTCTATTTCTGGATTCCCTGCTAATTCCTTAATGATTATATCGATTCTTTTTCTGGGGTTGAAATCGCTGACCATAAGGACATGTACCTTTCCATTGTCCGGATACGGATTTATTCCGCCTGGATAAAAATATGAATGGTTTATGGGGATGTTAATGACCTTTATCCTATCCTGATCTATATCCATGCATTTCAAAAATGATTTCTTTCCTACTTGGGTGGAAAGCAATATATTTTCGACCTTCAGGGATCTATCGTAGCTTAGTCTATATGCAATTTTGTCATAAGTGGAATTCATATAAATATCCGGGTTTGTATAAGGAATAATGTCATGGATAGTGACCAAATTAGTTCCTCTTATGGCGACATCATTTGAGAGAGCGTGAACAACTTTGCTATTATCTGATTTAATTGCCGAGAAGAGATATTGAAATAAAACACCAAAATAAGGTTTTCCCAGTAATGAAAGTTCAATCTTTTTTACTGGAACGCGCTTATATAACAAATTTACTTTATTGAGACTGCTCAGAGTATTCTGAACATAAGTCTTTGTTCCTGAATCAGACTTTATCTCTGGAAATACTATAGAAATATTGTTCTTCAATTTCTCTTCGTTATACCTTGGTTAACTTTAATTTTTACATTCAGCAAAATAATTATTGAGGCAAACAAATCTAAACCATAAAGACCAGAGTCCTGTGAAAACACAGGCATAAAAATTTAACTTCGTATTATTTACTGAGAATTGGGAATTGGATGAGTTGCTCTGTATTGTTTGTAGTGGAATCGAATATGAATAGTTATGGAGGGACTGAAAGGTGGATTAACGATTTTGCTAGAGTAAACCATGGATTTTTCAAAAAATATGGTATCGTTAAATTAAAAAGTGAAATCAATAAAAACGACGGTCTAATTAGGAATTTCGAGTCAGATTTAGGAATGGAACTTTTTGAATTTTGTGATGTAAATAAAAAAATGATTTCTAAGAAACTTAGAAAATTATTTGGTGAGAAATTATATCAATACTTCATTTATCAAATCTTAATATATGTGTATAATTTCAAGTCACGTAAAGAACTGAAGCGGTATGAAGTAGCATATATTACGAGTTATGCAATGATTGTTCCAATAAAACTTTTAACCCCAAAAATCAAAATAGTATATGGTACACATAACAATGATTTTTCCACATTACGGGGGAGGGGAGTATTTTCTACTGGAAAGATCCATGCAAGACTATCACTTATCCTAGTTAATCTCATACATTTTATAACTGCTCAAGATGGTGGCTTCCCAACAGGGAATACTGAGTCCATAACTGTTGAAAATGGAGTTGACATCAGGAAATTTTATTTGGAAAAGAAAATGAAATCAAGCAACATAATAGAAGTTTTATATGTAGGAAGATTAGAAGAATACAAAGGAATAAAAATTGCACTGGATGCATTTAAGCTTCTTCCGGAGGATCGCTATCATTTCACAGTATGTGGTGATGGCTCATTGAAGAAATATGTTCAGGATAATATGCCTAAAAACTCAAAACTAGTTTCAAATGCAGATGACCTATCGTTACAGGCAATATATCGAAGGAGTGATATTCTAGTATTTCCTTCTATGACCGAAACGTTTGGTTTGGTTGTCCTAGAGGCGCTTGCAAGTGGCGTTTTTTGTGTTCTTTCTGAACAACTTAAGCCTAAATTTGAAGAATTCCTTAAATTTGGAATGATCGCTTATTGTGAAAGAAGTGGACACTCTTTTGCCAATATGATAATGAGTCATGAGAATAACCTTCCAGATGATGAAGCTATAATGAATTGCTTCAGGTTTATCAGTGAAAAATATTCTATTTATTCAAGATATCCAATTCTTGCTGAGAGGATTAACAAAATGTGCAGTGGCTGATTTTATTTAGAGTACTGCTATTTCCAGAGCGAGAAAATGTGTTTTTGTTGTTTAATACTTACTTTCTCCTCATTAAAGAAAATGAAATCTAGCTGAATGGCACTACGGCTTTTTGATCAAAAATTAATATATCGTCAAGAATACCTGAATCCATAATTTCCTTTCTATCTGGTGTTACGAATTTACCATTTTTCGTAAATTCCAATATCGTACCGTTTTCTCCATCAATACATATTTTTTGGTTATCTTTAAATGCTGCTAACCTTCGTATGTTAAGGGAATCATAGGCCACAGAAAGTCTCCTGGTGTTTTCTTTCTTGATACCCCTCAAAAACCATTCCGTATCGTGCAAAGTACCGTAACTCTCCGAAAAAACTACATCTGTTAGAGGCATTTCATAGCTCACATCACTTTGAATGTTTCGAATCAAATTATATATATCACTGTTAGTGCATAACTTATAAATACTTCTTCCAACGGGATTTTTAGGATACTTTATGATAAGGGGGACCCTCACCAATTCATCGAATAGAAATGTTCCATGTCCTCCAAATCCGTTCTCCCAGAATGCCTGACCATGATCAGATGTGACTACTATGAGAGTATTGTCCCACATACCATTTTTTTTCAGCGTTGTAAACAACTTTAGAAGAAAATTCTTAACCTTTACACTCTCTTGTAGATATTCTTTTTTAATTTTGTTGAGGGACGAAACTTTCATTCTGTCATCGCTGATAAGTTCTTTGTAAAGATCATAAATAGAAAAAGGGGTTGGGTAAGGTTCATGCATCTCCATTATATTCAAAAAAATTGAGAATGGTCTTATGAAAGAGGAATCTTGCAATAATCTCAATATCTGAGTTGCCCCTTTTTCCAATGGATATCCCAGGGCCATCGAGAGAGTTTTAGTTTCTCTCTTCTGTTTGTATAACTTTAAGACCTGACCAAATTCCCCCTGCTTTGAGAGTTTAAAGATGATATCCTTCCTTGAATAAGCTCCCAGTTTATCAGAAAGTGCTGTAAGATAATTGTCGTAATCTATCTGGGACGGTGGGAACTCATAATATTGGAAAATATCAAAGCCTCTTTCAAAAACTGTTCCCGGTCTAACATTTACATTAGTTGAAATTCCATAATTTGAATATCCATTCTTTTTCAGATATTCGAAGATTGTCTCATGTTTAAACTCTGTAAATGATTTATTTGGTGCGAATTCCTTTGGCAGTTTATAGGTTTTTGTCTCATGTATCCCATGCTCTAAAGGATATCTGCCAGTAAATAAAGAAATATGTGACGGCACTGTCCATGGTGATGTGGCAATGCAGTTTTCATAGACAGTAAATTCATTGAAAACTTCAGAGTTCATTTTCAATAGTTCATTGAAATCCAGAGTATCCTTTCTGAGAGTGTCAAGAACTATCAAAAGGATGTCGGGTTTATCCATTTACATATATCCCAATTCTCTTAGTTTTTCCATGATACCTTCTTTGTCCTGTGACCTTCCAGCCCTTTCTTCTGTTTTATCCATATCTTGTTCCCACGCTGGCCTGGTGTCTGAAGGAGATGAATCATAAATTCCATCAATTGATCTATAGCCCTTATAATAGAGTGGGTGTATTGGAAGATTAAACTTAAAAATGTACTTCCAAATATCTGATTCTGTAAAAGTTAATATTGGGTGAACTCTGGTATGATCAGCATTTTCTCTCCGCCTCATAAAGAGTTCGGTGGATCTGGCCGCATTCTCGTCCCATCTTACCCCAACAAAAGCGCAGTCGAATCTATTTTTAGTAATTATGTTCTTTAAAGGCACTGTTTTCAGGAGGTGGTTTGCAACTTCGGAATCGAGATCATAGTGAAACTTATCACCGTTATAACCCAGAGATTTTATCTCTAATTGATTTTCTTTGGTCAGTTTATTTACATGTATGTATCCATCATTATCGATATTGTTGAGTACATCATCATTTTTAGCTGAAATGACCTTAAGTTTCCATTCTTTTCCAATCTCATTCAACATTTTAATCGTTTCTGGATAATGCATTCCGTGGTCAATGAATATCGAAAAAATAATACCGTTTTGGTCTTTAAGATACTCCCTAACAAGGTGAAGCATTACAGTCGAATCCTTTCCAGTGCTCCAAATTACAGCAGGTCTTTTAAAATTGCTAAAAGCATCCCTAATAACTGTGTCTGCAATACTAATTTTAGATTCTAGACTCAAAATCGTCTCGGCGTGTTTTCCCGGTTGAACCATTATGTGGAGATTATTTTAAGCAATATAATCCTTGCTGAGCAAGTGACTGAACCACACCTATCTAAATCGAAAATTAATTATTCTACACTGTTGTCTGAACTAAACTAATAAGCTGCTGGCATTTGGCGGACTACTAAATAATCTTTTATAGATTATATGGAAGATTCTTTAACATAAAGAAGGGGCGATTGTGAAGTTATAAAACCAAGTTTTATTTTCTATTCATTATACACAACTCGTGCAAATAAACGAAATACCTGGTTTAAACAATTTTGAAAAGGAAACTCTTGCATCACATATGAATCAGAAGGTAGTTCAGATTGCGCATGGAAGAATATTACCGGAATATTCCAGTGCTTACTCACTCAGATCCCATTTTCTTGTAAATAAACTAAACCGAAAGCTCATATCTGTTGCTGGTACCATCATCAAGGATGAAAGATCCGAATATGCCGAACAGTACAGATCGCTTTTACTAACAGGACTTGCGTTTCTAAAAGGGAACCGTTCACTTGAAATTTTAATCTCAAGAGGGAGATTTCTAAGAAAAAAATACTTAAACCGACTTAAGGATTTGGTAAAATTGTCTGAAATAATAATTTTTGAAGGTCCATGGCAATATCCGCTTGTAAAGGACTATCTACATGACAAACTAGTAGTTTACGATGCCCATAATATTGAATACATACTCAGAAATCAAAATATCTTCCAGGAAGAATGCAAAATGATAGAAGGTGAACTTCTGGCCAGATCGGACTTAGTACTTTCATTCACTAAAAAAGACATTAAAAGTTTCATTGAAATCTACGGTGTCGATGAAAAGAAAGTGTTTTATGCACCACATGAAATTGACAAAGGCGGATCTCAGTGGAGAGGGGAGGATTCGAACAGCATTGTGTTCATCGGCTCTGTTTATTCCGCCAACAATTCAGCACTCGACAGAATTCAGGATATGGCATCAAAAAATCCACAATTCACTTTCGAAATAATTGGAAGCGCAAAACCAACGAAGGGGTCCAAAATGAAAAACATGGTGTTTCATGGGGTCGTGGACGATTCTAAAAAAAGTGAAATCATGAGCAGATGCTTTCTTGCTTTGAACCCGGTGACTGAAGGTAGCGGGAGAAATCTAAAGATGGTCGACTACCTTGCCCATGGGTTGCCCATATTGAGCACACCCATAGGTGTAAGAGGATTTGAGGATTACTATATATCAGATTCCATTGTCATTTGTGAATCGGATGAGTTCGATGAAAATATAAAGAGATTATCAGAAAACAGGAAAAAGATCAAGGAGATGTCAGTTAACGCTGAAAAACTGTATAATAAAATAATAGAATCAGAGAACAGAATAGATGTGGACGAGTTAATATTGAAGGCATACTGTGGAAAAAAGGAATCCGAAAAAGTCTAAAATCCAGTGATTCCGTCTCTGCCAGAATCAATAACATATTTATGGTTCTTCTGTCACGTAATCCCAGAATATATGTCTAACAGGGCATAAAGGCTTCATAGGCACCCAGATTTACAGATCTCTGAAAGATTCCGGTTATGACATAGATGGGGTGGATCTGGGAGATACAATTCCAGAGAGAAAGTATGATGTTATACTGCACTTTGGTGCAAGAACACTGATCAGGAATTCAATAAATGCGCCATATGAATATTTCCAGGATGGACTTGCTCTAACTGTAAAGTTCCTGGAAAAAGCCAGGGTTGACAACTCAATCTTCGTCTTTCCCACATCAGGTTCCATTGATGAACCAACCAATCCATATTCGCTTTCCAAGAAGGAAGGGATAGAATGGATCAATCTCTACAAGAACCTGTATTCCATCAAAGCAGTTATATTGAAACTTTTCAACATATACGGAGAAACCTCAAGAAAAGGAGCCGTTTATCTCTTCACGAAAGCAGCACTTACAGGAGAAGAGATACCTGTTTACGGAGGAGGAAACCAGGTGAGGGATTTCATCCATGTGAATGATCTTGTAAATTGTGTGGTTGACATTGTAAATGGAAAAGTTTCTCCAGGTGAATACGAGATAGGGATGGGAATAGGTACCAGCATCAATGATCTCATAAAAAAAGTGGAATACATTACGGGAAAGAAAGTAAAGAGAACTGATCAGCCCTTCCTTCTGAAGGAGGCTCCATCCCTGTTCGCAAAAAACCCATTGCCGGAAAATCCTATAAAGCTGGATGAAGGTATAAGGATGGTAATGGAGAATCTGAAGAGAACAGACTGATCATGTTTATTTCGGAAAATATGGATTACACAATTGAAAACATTACCCATAAACAAGGCTCCCATTGACCATCATCAGCTGTGGTCCAGAATATTCATATTTCAAAACAATTATACCAAATTCATCGAAATAAAAGCCGTAATTCGATGAAGATAGCTTTTCAACAAGTCCCCTCATGGAAACACCAACGAGATCTGTATGATTATAGTTAAAGGAGTACCTGTCTGCAATCACGTATGTGAAATTCCTGCTCATAAGATTGCTCAGATCTCCCACGGAAGTGTACGAATAGAGAAGATAAGCATCTGGAAATTTTGAGAACTGTGGGTAAAGGTTATTCTGTGTAAGTATAAGGGAGGAGGTATTGATATTGTCCCTGATGAGGAAAAGAGCTTCTGATGTCCTGTTCACATGAAAATCACTTATGCTGGTTATGTTGCTGTTCTGGACATGAACAGGTTCAGGGCTTATTGGACTCAGTGCAAAATTGACCAAGCAAATTAACAAAACAAAAACCACCATAA
>JAJZXP010000292.1 GCA_021806345.1 Thermoplasmata archaeon
TAAAAAGGTAAAATAGATATCGCATTATTCCGGATCAGCGCGGAGGTTGCCGAGCCAGGTTAAAGGCGACAGACTCAAGATCTGTTTCCGTAGGGATCCGCCGGTTCGAATCCGGCCCTCCGCATTTTGTACTATAGCGCATTTCAGTATTCATATAGATAGAAAATTGGAGTTTTTTTAACCTTTGCTCAGATATAAACATTTCAATTGGTAGAATACAGGCTTGCCTTTGCGATAACTCTCCAGAAATAATAATCTGCAACATTGTAAAACACGTGATATCACTTGTCGGTGCGTTTACGTTCCCACTCTCTAAATCTTCTTTTGTAATTCATTATATTCAAGCCTTTCTTCAATTCACCGTCAGAAAGGGCGTATTTTACTTTTAGTCTTTGAGTTGCTGATCTTCCCAGAGTAATCATTGCTGCAAAACACCAAAATACGCTCGAACCTGCAATAATTTCAACAATATATTTAAGATTCCATATATGGGCATTTCCGGAAGTCAGACTTGTGGCGTAAGTTCCATAGAGGAAAAATGGTATTGCAATTGAAATTACGATTGTAGGTAGTAAAATAGACTTCAATATTTCGGTCTTAGGTGAATTAAAGGCAATAACTTCTTCTAAATATAGTGCATAAATAAATATAGTTAGGACTATTAGAAAAATTACGGTGATTTCCATAAATACACCCTAAACAACAAATTGCCTCTATCCTCCTGATGGGTTTGACATATATACCTTTTTGTTGATTCCTATTGCACTTTCCATGCAGTACCAAGTGTCGATATAAGCGTTGACAATGTCACCACGCGTGAGAGGTTGGACGTTTCTAAAACACTCAAATAATCTATTTCTCGGATTTATTCTTCCCCAAACCGCAAATTCTGGAACTACCCCTCGACCATTGATTAAGCGTAAAAACCAATTTAAAGTATCCAAGTTCTCATTCTTCTTTCTTGAATAGAGTATTAACGTCACCGGCTATATCCATAGGGTTCGTAGTTCCCAACAAATCACTAATCAGCTTAGAAGCCTCTCCTCTTTCAGCTAGAGAAAATGCATCAGATGCAGGACCTGGCAAATTATCCTCCAGATATCTAGCCAGGCCAACCGTATCTGTTATGAAGTTTTTCACAACTTCCACTCTTCTCTCAGGCCTCTAATATCTTTCTCGAATCCTTTAATGTCAACCTCACCTTTCAACATACCTCTCAAAGTACCATTCCCATGCCTGATAATAATGCCTTATCCAGAATCTGACACAATGACGGTTTCCCCACAGCTCAGATGATATTTATCTCTCAAATCTTTAGGAAGTGTGATCTGGCCCTTTGAACTAATCTTAGCCTTCTTAACCATACGAAATGCAAGTAGTTGTTCCTATATTTTCTTTACTTGAAGTAAAGAATTATGAATAAATATTTTTCAATAAACTGTAAATGAATTATTCAATTAGAACAATAATTAGATTCGAACCTCCGCATCTTGTATGATAGCCTATTTCTGGATTCAAATAATTGAAAATTCCAAATTCTATTTTCTTTACATAATTGTTGTTAGAGTGATCGAATATATTAATAATTGAACAGTAATGTAAATGAGTTCGTGTGGTCCAATTGGAGAACCATGAGATGCAAAAATGTTAGGATTGGGGTAATTATAAATGGATCGAAGTCGAGAGAGGTTAGGAAAGGCTTTGCTTGAAAGTCTCTATCCCAAGAACATTTGCCTTCCTGATCCAGAAGAACAAAAATTGGAGAAACTGGAAATAGGTTAAGACCAATCCAACATTACTTTTTCCAGTACGTAATAGAATCAGCAATGGTATGGTTAATATGTATGTATGCATTAGTATCTTTAGTATGATCAAAAAACAGGCATATTGTGAGGTGTTTTTTCAATGATTACGAAAAATGACTTCGAATATCTAAATCCAAACAGAGTCAATGGCTTCAATAGATTTTTCTTATGGCCGGTCTTGCTTAAGTCTGGATATGAAAGTCAAAAGACAGAAATGGTCAGTCAACATATAGAGTTGGAAAAGCACTCCTTTAAACTGTCAGCATATAGTAATACGGAAAGTAGCCAAATGTTTGGTACAGATATTCTGTTAAAAAAAATTCAGGGAAACTATTACGTTGCTTTTGGTTATTTTAATAAGGTTTCTGGCCGGGATTACAAGAAAGGCGAAGAACTATTGAGGAATTCTGGATTTTCGCCAATCCATATAGCTTCAAGTACGTTATATGCATTTGCGAAACGTTCTAAAGATAAGGATGATTATATACTAAAGGAATACCGAGCCGGTGCAGAAAAATTTCAGGCCTATTTTAAGGATGAACACTATGACCATTCGGAAAGGAAAATAGAAGAAAGGCTGGAAAACGACTGGAACGATTGTATAAGACCCTATCAGATTGTTCTTCATAGAAGCAGCTCTGATGAGGTATCTATCTATGCTAACGGTCTCATCTTATTCTCCAAATTCCAAGGAGGGCTGGAAGTTGCTAATGCGATTACAAAGATCGCCATCGAAGACAGGATTCGTCTGAACGAAAGAGTTAAAGATGTAAGATATTCAGTTATCCCAAACCTGCCTATTCGCATAGTAGAGAGGTCCCCTCTGCGTATTAAAATATACTCCAATGCGATTGATAAAGAAAAATTTGCGGACAAAATAATTAAACATCTTGGTTCAAGATTTGCTTCGTATGGAGGTACGAATAATAAAGGAACATACCATTTTATACTTCAGAGGGAATATGATAACGATGGTACAATTAATACCATGTCATCTTTTGCTGTGAATATATTTGATAGTGAAGTAATTGTGAGCCCGACATCTGAATCTGATAATACAGATATTGTTGATATCTTCTATGGAGTAGAAAGATTCTTTCGGGTAGAGGAGAATTGGTTGAGAGCTTGAGATGCTATCGTCTGCTGTGAAAGAAAGATTAGAATCCGCCAAACGCGAATGGAACCACGCAGTGGCAAAGTACGTTCTCTATGACGTTTTTACTAGGGGTGATGTGAGCCATCCCTATAGATACGTTATTTCGGAACTGGGGGTCAAATTAGATGGGTCTCCTTTTGGATCTTGGGACGTTGTAATTGCAGACAAATGGGATCTTGGGAAAGGATTGCTTACTCCTATATTTATAGAGGTTAAAACCCAGTTTAGCGATAATGAACACCTAATTACGGAGATCGTTAAGAAAATAGAGGAAACTGAGGAACTTATTGAGAATGGAATGCCTTCATCACTGCTTGCCCAGATACCTACTACTAATGGAAAACAATTGGAACTCAATAAGGATAACATGGAATACGCACTATTTATTCCAAGTCGGGATACAAACTCACTTATTGATTATATCAAGAAATACAAAAAACAATCAAAATTCAGAATATGCTTTGTGCTTTGGGTATTTGACAACATTAAGTTTGTTAATAATGTTATCAGCATCCCGTACCTTGCGAGTAACGGAATAAAAATTTGCAAAAACATAAGAAATTCAAATCCTTCTCCCCCTTTTAATAATGTCTGTTTGTGTAAACACAGTAATGAAAGTCTAAACAGATGGTTTCAAAGAGGGGAGGAGCAACAAATTCAGATTGGAGGCACACTTCCACCAAAGTTGACCAGAAAATGGACAAATCCTGCCGTTGCGATAACAATCATCCTGGCATCGGGAAGGGTAATTCATTCCCGCGAAATTTTCATCACAAGAGTTGACTTATCCAGAAAGATCAGAGAATTGTATGATTACTACAAAGTGCCATTAAAAGACAATGAAATAGATTCATACATCTCTTATATGGAAAGCATGGGAATTCTCAAGGTTGATGGGGACATTCCACTCAAACCTTTTCGGGTGGCAAATAGGGTTCGATCACTTCTTGATAATGGTGACAAATTATTGGAAGAAATAGTAAAAAGAGCCTATAGGAAAAAAATAGACCCTTCAGCGGGTTATTTTGAATAGATAAAAGAAAGTTTTACGGCTCTTTGTTCGTCCGATTCGCAATGAACAAAAACTTAGTCGGGAGCAACTTACTTTTAGATATGCTCCGCCACAGTAGGATATACTCATAAATTCTGGTTATTCTTGCTGCCCAAAATGAAATGTTTGTCGTCTTTTCCATCGACTTATATTTGATTCGCTCATTTTCACATCTTCAAACTAGAATTTTGCGGAACCTTTTCAGTCTGGTGTAATTCATTTTCGAATTTGTGAAAGTTAATCGATAATCATAAATTGTTTTCATAACTTTACCTTTTGTGAATGGTAATTTCAATTCTGTTACAAATTTCATATGGAACGTTGCCGACTTACTAAGGGATGTCTACAAAAGAAAAGACTACCCTGATGTAATATTGCCTTTTACTGTCTTAAGACGACTGGATTGTGTTTTATCTGAATCAAAGGATGAGGTACTTGCAACATACCAGAAATACTTCGGGAAACTTGAAGATCCTTCCGCAGTCATAATGAAAGCCTCAGGGCACAATTTCTATAACGTTTCTAAATACGATTTTGTGAAACTGCTCTCTGATCCCGCAAATATAAGGCAGAATTTCTTCGATTATCTCAATGGTTTTTCGGCAAACCTTATAGATGTATTGGAGAGATTCAAAATCAGGGATCGCATCAACTATCTGGCAGAGAAGGATCTCCTTTACAAAGTAGTGCAGAAATTTTCTGAAATTGATCTTGGCCCTTCCGCCATATCAAATCACGACATGGGATACATTTTCGAGGAGCTTATCAGGAAGTTCAACGAGGCCAACAATGAAGAGGCAGGAGAGCACTTTACGCCAAGGGAAATAATCAGGTTGATGGTTGAAATTCTGATGTCCAAGGATCGGAAGAGACTGGAGGAACCTGGCATAATAACGACAGTGTACGATCCTGCCTGTGGAACAGGAGGGATGCTTACCGTGGCAAAGGATCACATCATTTCAGAGATAAACGGAAAGGCACAAATTGAACTGTTCGGCCAGGAGATAAATGATGAAACGTATGCAGTTTGCAAATCAGACATGATAATAAAAGGAGAGAACCCAGATAATATAAAGCCAAATTCAAGCTTTTCTCATGATGGTTTTCCCGACATGACTTTTGATTACATCCTTTCCAACCCCCCCTTTGGAAAGGACTGGAATCAGGACAAGGGATTTATTGAGGAAGAATATGAGAGAGGTTTCTCGGGAAGATTCGGAGCCGGTCTCCCTCGAATAGATGACGGTCAGTTCCTGTTCCTGCAGCACATGATATCAAAAATGCACATACCAGAAAATGGAACAAAAACAAGAATTGCAATAGTATTCAATGGTTCACCTCTCTTCACAGGAGATGCAGGATCAGGAGAATCTGAAATAAGAAGATGGATCATTGAAAATGACTGGCTTGAAGCAATAATCGCATTGCCGGATCAGCTCTTCTACAACACAAACATTAACACTTATCTGTGGATACTATCAAACATAAAGGATCATGAAAGAAAGGGAAAAGTGATTCTCATAGATGCAAGGGATATGTTTATTGAAATGAAAAAGAGCCTTGGGCAGAAGAGGAAAGAGATATCTGATAAGCAAATAGAGGAGATCAGGAATCTTTACATCAGTGCCAGGGACGGCGAAAAAGTCAAGATATTTGACAATGAGGATTTTGGCTACAGGAAGACAACAATAGACAGACCTTTAAGAATGAAATTCGTCATAAGCGAAGAGGGAATCTCAAAAGTTTCTTCAGATAAGGCATTTAACAAAGCAATGAACGGGAAGCAGAAGGCACTTGATCAACAATCGCAGACCTCGGATATCATCATGAATTCATTATCTCAGTTAAAGGGAATGGAATTTAGGACTAAAAGTGATTTTGAAGATAAACTATCATCTCTATTTTTGAGCAACGGGATGAAACTTTCGACAGCACAGAGAAAAGCTCTCGTGAATGTTTTTGGAGTCAGGGACGAAAATGCGGAAATATCAACAGGACCTGACGGGAAACCGGAAGCCGACACAGATCTGAGAGACTATGAAAATATTCCACTGAAGGAAGATATTAATGTCTATTTCA
Organism: Thermoplasmata archaeon; assembly: GCA_021806345.1. The sequence goes on from JAJZXP010000292.1 coordinate 6,092, forward strand.
GCAGAGAGGTAAAGCCATTCGTACCTGATGCATGGATAAACGAAAGTGTCAGGGATATTAAGGACGGGAAAGTAGGAAGGGTTGGATATGAAATCCCATTTAACAGGTATTTCTACAAATTTGTTCCACCCAGACCACTGGAAGAAATTGATGCAGATCTGAAGAAATTAAGAAATGAAATTATTGGTCTTCTCAGAGAGGTCACAGAATGAAGTATCCAAGATATCTAGCTTACAAGGACAGCGGTGTTGAGTGGATTGGAGAGATACCGGAGCATTGGATAGTAACCAAACTGAAATTTATTAGCTGCATTAGTGCGGATTATGGAATAAACCTTAGTTCAGATAATTATATTGATAAAGGTGCACGTTTCGTAAGGATAACAGATATTAATGAAGATGGGACATTAATACCCGAAGGGGTTTTTATTCGCGAAGATCTATCAAAAGGTAAGATTTTAGAGAATGGGGACCTCCTATTTGCGAGAAGTGGTTCAGTTGGTACTTCACTTTTATTCGCACTTACTGACTCTCAAAAGTATTCTTTTGCAGGATATTTGGTGAGATTTCGATTAAAGAGGGGATATTCACCAAGTTTTGTGTATTTATTCAGCCAGTCCAAACTTTTTAAAGATCAAATTAAGATGAATTCTATAGAAACAACAATTGAAAACTTTAATGGAGATAAATATTCCAATATCAAGATTTGTCTTCCAGATTTTAGGAGCCAAGAGCAAATTGTTTCAAGCCTAGGCAGAATTTTTACTAATATTAACAATCTCATCTTAAAATTTTCAAAAATGATAGAACTCCTCAAGGAAAAACGCCAGGCAATCATAACAAAGGCTGTCACCAAGGGTCTCGACCCTAACATGCCCATGAAGGACAGCGGTGTTGAGTGGATTGGAGAGATACCGGAGCACTGGGATACTATTCCAATAAAATTCATAATGTCTTGCAATGATGAAACCTTACCTGAAAGCACGCATCCCGAAACTAAGATACAATATATCGAAATC
>JAJZXP010000348.1 GCA_021806345.1 Thermoplasmata archaeon
AAGGAACGATTAAGAATATTCCTTGCTTTGAACCACCTGAGCTTGTACTCCAGGATGAATTGCACCTATTGGAAGGGCCATTGGGCAGTCTTTTTGGCCTCTATGAGACTTCGGTAGAAGGACTTATCCGTGAACGTGGTATATCTCCAAAATATATTGCATCGACCGCGACCATAAAGTTCGCTGAATCCCAAATTGAAAGACTATTTGCAAAAGAAGTCCGTCAATTTCCACCCAACGGACTTACAATCGAAGATAGCTTCTTTGTCAGAGAAAGAGAAAGGAATGATAGTTGGAATGAGGAGCTGGCAGGGAGGATCTATGCTGGAGTTTATTCTCCAGGATGGGGACCTCATACACCAAATATACGTATTTGGGCTAACCTTCTACAAAGTGTTTACGAACTACGAAATGAAATTAACATAAATTTTTTCTGGACTCTCGTTGGTTACTTCAATTCTATAAAAGAACTTGGAGGAGCGAGGGGACTTTATCGAGCAGATATTGTTGAACGTGTCCAGAACATTGCGTCTGGTGCACCTCGAATGCTAGACCAGGGCAATGTTACTGAACTTTCAAGCAGGATAAATTCAACGGATATACCGCAGCTGCTGGATGATCTTGAGCGTGGGGAAGAAAGGGGCGTTGAATTGAACCCAGACAGCATATTTACCACATCCATGTTTGGCACTGGGGTGGATATTTCTCATTTATCGCTTATGGTAGTTAATGGTCAGCCTAAAACAACAACTCAATACATTCAGGCGACCGGAAGAGTTGGTAGAAAACATGGAGGTTTAGTTGTGACATTTTTGCGTTCTGGTCGACCACGAGACTTGAGTCATTATGAAGCATTTCCTGCCTATCATCAACGAAAGTACTTAGAAGTTGAACCTTCATCTGTTTTCCCATATTCCGATGGTAGTCTAGCTAGGGGTATAGGCCCGTCAATGGTATCTTTCCTTAGAAATTTTCTGAATAATTCCGTCGGTTGGAACGAAGGAAATGGAAGAGTTATTCTAGAGAACGGTTCAAAAAATGACCTCATCATTTATGAAGATCTTATGCGAAAAAGATTGTCAGGGGTTATGAATATTGACGAGGTAAATAAACTAATCAACTACATAAAGAGTGAAACAGACAGGTGGATTAATACGTCTAGGGCTGTTTCAAAGATGATTTTTGTTGAGTATTTTAAGGCCGTCGAAAATGTAGTTCTCGGGGACCCTTATCATAAGAATAAGGGCCTTTCCATTGTATTTGATAATGCACCTCAGTCACTCAGAGAAGTTGAAGAGACAACAGGATTTGTGGTATGAATGACAGGAAAGGTACAACATCTTACGAGATCTCAGTTCATACTTACATACGGACCAGGAGCAATTATAGAAAGCGAAGGAGGGCCGAGACTTATTCCTTCCTTAAATAAAGGGATAAGTACCAAGTTTCTCAGTTCAAGCAACATAAGAGATTTCGAGATAGTTGACAGCAGATTGAGAGTGGTTCTAAAGAACCTAAAAGGTAAGGATGCAGGAATATTTGCGTTACCAACTAACGCAGGTCTCAATATACCCTCATATTATGCCATATATTCGACATATTACTTTCCCAGATGGAGGGTATGCTATGGTAGAAAAGCAGGGCACGATCCAGTGCTTTATGGTACATCAGGTTGTCCAATCTGTAAAAAAGAGGATGATTCATCTGCGGTAAGATTTGTCACAGCTTGCACAAATGGGCATATGGATGAAGTCAACTGGATTTACGCAGTTCACATAAAAAAGGAAGGCAAATGTGAACCGAATTACTTTAACTGGCGTAGCCAGGGAAGTTCACTCGCAGACATATCTATATCTTGTCCTAAGTGTGGAGCGTCAACCAATATGCAAGAGATTTATAGTATTGATTTTCTACCGTGTACGGCAAGGTTGCCTGAGACTGAACTACCTATAAACAAAACTAATGATCGCCCATCGATAACAGGTATTGAAAGAAACCGAACTAAATGTGATAAGATGATGAAAACACTTCAAAGACAGTCAAGTGCACTCCGTGTTGCGGACACAATAACATTTTTGACCATCCCAGAATATGATAAAAGCATATCAAATGTACTTCAACGGGCAGAAGTGGGTTCGGCCATAGAGGGGCTTCTAGCAGCAGGCACTGCTTTTTCGGATCAGGCATTTATTGGAATTCTGGAGAACATGAAGCGGGTCTCTGCAGAAGCTAAAGAAACAATAAAGAACTATATAAACACAAATAGCAAAGACGAACTGACGAATCTTTTTAACAGACTCAATGACGATAAAAAACAATTTATGGATTTCATTTATGAAGAATTTGATTCATTAATCGCCGGAGCTCCGAGATCGACTGATAATTTTAGTATTTTGAAACCAATACATATTAAACCAGTTAAATTTCCCTTTGTAATCTATCCCATTGATAGGCTTAGAACTGTAACTGCACAAATAGGTTACACTAGGACTCCTTACACAGAAAGCAATCAGGAATCGACCAGTGATCAAGCTAGCAGGCAAGTACCTTCTCACACAGAAATGGGTGGATTAAGCTGGTACCCTGGATTTGAGGGAAAAGGGGAGGGTCTATTCATAACTCTTGAAGATAACTTCGGTGAATCGCTTTTCCATAATGATAATCCTTGGAAACAAGAATCTCAAAACAATACTCGGACTGCATTTGGCAATCAATATTGGGAAAATGTACCAAAGCAACCTCTGTTTGTGTGGTATCACACAATATCACATGCTCTTTTAAGGGCACTTTCTCAATATGGAGGATATTCATCAGCTTCACTCAGAGAAAGGGTGTATGTTGATCGTAATTTCAGGAAGGGTGGCGTACTGATTTACACCACATCTCCAGGCGACGATGGAAGTATGGGCGGTCTCGTTGGCATAGCAAATCAAACGCAACTCAAGGAGATAATGGAACGCGCTCTTGAAAACATAAGTTTCTGTTCTAACGATCCGTTGTGCTTAGAAACAAGTAAAGTTCTAAATAAAGTCAATGGTGCCGCTTGCTATAGTTGTTTGTTTACATCGGAAACGTCTTGCGAACACAGAAATATGTGTCTTGATCGCCACATAATACTTGGTGATTAATATGTCCAATCAGGAAGTTAAAATTGTAGCAACTGGAGCAAAATGGGTTGGGAGAGGAATAAGGGCATTTTCTGAAACTACTAAAGAGTGCATTGATGGAACCCAGAATAATCTCTCGTTAACCATTTTCGCTCTATCAGACGACCAAATCATAGATAGGCTTGTTAACGCCCTTGAAAGAGGAGTTTCAGTGGATATATATCTGAATTACAACAGAAAGTCTGTTTCCAAAGAGTACCTCAAGAAGGTGACCGAGCTCGACGATAAATACAGGAATCTTAAGCTATTCAAAGTTAAAGAAGATGTACTTCATTCTAAAGTCATTATTTCAGACTTGAATAAAGCCATAGTTGGTTCAGCTAATGCGACTTTTGCTGGGATGGTAACTAATTATGAACTGGGTTTTGAGTTAGACGATTCGACAATTGCGCATAAATTGGAAACACTTCTACGTAGATTGAGGGAGAGATGAAATATTTTCATTTTAACATAACCTGTCCTGAATGTAAAGAGCCTCATTTGAAAGGTGAACAATTAGAGAAACTAGATTCAAAATGGATAAAATGTACTAGTTGTGGTTGCGTTTTCTCCAACAAACTTGTGTTCGATAATGAAAGGTTTCCAAATACATTTGAAGAAGTGTATAGATTAAACTCATCAATTCCTAAAAAATCGGCGTCCATTATTAATCTTCCTTGGGCAGTGGAGAGCAATTTATTGGAAAAGTGTTATATTGATTGGCTCGGGGGACTAAATCCTCCTAACAACATACTTGTAACTTGGCCATGGAAAAAAGTGAAATTTGTTCCAATATTGATAGTAGAATACTTATCAAAAAATGAAGATAAACGAGTGGCCGTAATCGATGGAATGAGTGAGGACACTGATAGGATTATCTATCCTCCAACCATCCTTAAAACATACAATGAAACTGCATTTTACAAAGATAATCGTGAATTGAACACAGGGGGCAGAGATGCAGTCGATGAGATGAAGAAGATAGATTATACGGATTTCATTAAACTTGAAAAAATTGTTGAATACGAAATAAAAAGAGTTGGGAGTAAGAATAGAACGAAATACACGTCAGATAAGAGTTTTATTAAATGCAAAAATATGATATTGAAAGAGGTAAAGTCAGACTTTGGGGAAAATTGCGTCAAGAACCTGACTATCAATCGTTTGGAAAAAGAAAACAAGACCACTATGATCAATTCAGAAGGTAAAATTGACATCAAAATACATGAAATGGAAAAATACGCTGGCACCTTCATCTATGATAAAAGATGGCTTTGGGGAAATCTCTTAAATTCTGCTGCACTTGTAAAGGCAAGAAATGAATTTCCCCCTGTTATCCTCAGCGTGGATACTGCAGGCAATTATTCAAGAGATAACAGGTTGTTTTGTCTAAACGAGGAGGACGACCCTGATTTCATTTTTAAAAAATTGGAGGAAATACACCCCGATCTAGTTATCCTGCCCAATTGTGATTGGTTCATCAAGGATAAACTCAGGGCTGGTCCAAGATATCACGGTTTGGTAAAGTTTCTCAGGCAAAATAACAAATCTAATGTGATAATGTTCACTACCAACAAAGACTATAGGCATTTATATGACATATACGGGACACCATTTGGTGAAGGTTCCAATGTGACGACGCACACCTGCGACTCCGAGATATTTCTCAATAAGCTGTGGGAGACTAATGCACCTCGAGATAAATACTACTATAATCCCCTAAGTTCCATGTGGAAAGAAATTCGCGGCATGAACAAGAAGGGACCTCCAGTCAAATATATTGTAGTGGAGTCATTGGATGAAGTGTCCGAAAAGTTGAGCTACCTTGAAGGAGTTTCAAATCAAGCTTTGAAAAGGGATATCATTTACTTTTTCAGAGAGCTTCTCAAAAGTTTCTTAAATTTATATGGAAATCCTTCAAGCATAGATTCTTTCGACAGAAAAGGTAATTCTTTGGATGTTCTATCTTATGATTCTGTTTTAAGTATGATAAGAGAAAAAACAGGTGAATCAACTTATGATGAATTTGTAAAGACATTAAGCGATTTGTATCTCATCAACGGTGAGTCTCCCACTAACCCTCTCTGGCTGGAAGCCAAAAGAGTTTTGCTGAATCTTCTGAAGACCAAAGTGAACATAGTCACTATTGTGGTTCATTATCGGGATTTAAGGGGTTCGTTAAAATTGATTCGTAACCTCGAACTGTCAGAAATCGACACGAATAGAGTAAGGGTCGCAACCTGGAAAACTCTATTGAATATAGAATCCGAAATCCCCCCTAATTATCATCATATAATCTTGGCAACTTCATATCCAAGCATAGGTTATTCCATATTCAATAGTAAAGCAAATGAATTCATCTTTTTGGGCGCTTCTGCAAACATTGAAAAGACTAAAGAAGTGGTGAACAACAGACTGATTGAAATCCGTTCAAGGCCATTTAAAACTCTGAAGGAAGAAGTTCCTGCACCAGAAGTGATCAAAAAAGTGAATTATGCAGCAAGTGCCCCTATATATGATACAATAGAAGAAGTGGTTGAAGATTATGTGCTGCGTGAATCAAACTATCTCACATCAAAAAATAAGACTGATGGTGAAAATATAAGATACGAGGAATATGCTAAGATAAGGGCAGGAGAAGACGCAATACTGGTCATCGACTCAATGGAAAATGGAATATTTATTCCAATAAATTCAAGCCTCACTGTTAAGGAAAAGGACAGCCTCGCTGAAATAGAATTGTCTTCGGTTAAAGATAAGGATTTGGAGAATACTCTTGTTGATAAAGATATACTTGTGGATTCAGAAGGATTGCATCAATCATTCAAAGCATTGTTCATTTTTTATATGAGGAAATATGCAGAGAGTACTGTTTTTAGAAAAGGCCCCTACGAGTGGGATGGATTTGAAGAAATATTTATTGATAGCCAACGCTGGATTAATGATTTGCGAAGATCTGTTGAGAATTATGTCTTGAGAAAGGGTGTTGATGAAGTTGCAGCCAGCTACAATATCTCGAAATATCTGTCGACACTCAATCTAAACGCAGGTGATCCAGATTACATAAAAAATTGGTGGACTGATTATGAGTTAATAACTTTGGGAGAGTCAAAGTATTACATATATAGAATAGAACACCCGAAGAGTATAACAGACATTCAAAAAATGTATGAAGGGATAACTATCTTATTTCCAGATATGGATCTGGATTTTGTGAACGGGGAGAAGAGCTATCTAGCTTCAGTATTTTTACAAGATTTTAGAAGGTCACTTTTAACTGGAAAGAAATTGGAATCTGAGCTCCAGTTTATTCATAATCAAATCAGAAGGGACCTTAGCGGTTTGGTCAAAGAGTCTGCACTGTTCAAAGTAATGAATTGTTTCAAAGTAAAGCTAGAAAGTGAAGTTGTCCAATTCAAGATCTTAGATAACTATAAAGATTATATTCATACCGAATTCCCTTAATAAAACATTTCTTGTTAAAATTTTATTGTCGCTTATAGAGTCGTTTCTAGCAATCATCCGTTGAGTGTATTACTGGAAAGAAACTGTAGAGGTGTAATGGTTACTCCCAAATTGATCTGCTCCAGCAGAATTTGGAACACTTCTCCTCTCTAATCATCTAGTTTCACCTCAACTTCTTTCTTTTCGAATCTGTTCCTGAATGCCGGATCATCCAGGAACTTCCTCCTGAACTCCCTTGGAGGAAGATAATCGATGGATGAATGTGGCCTGCATTCGTTGTAATCAGAGAATGCCACCCCAATGGTAATTGATGCCTCATGGAAGTCCCTGAACTCGTTTGGCCAGATGTAATCTGTCTTGATTGAGTTGTGGAATGATTCAATGTTTCCATTGTCCTCAGGCGTGTGTTTCTGGATATATTCCAGCTTTATGCCTAGGAGTTTCATGGCATTCCTGAACTCATGCGATATGTATTGTGGTCCGTTGTCTGTCCTCA
>JAJZXP010000354.1 GCA_021806345.1 Thermoplasmata archaeon
AGGTCTAAAGCTGCAGGAAGATTTCCCTCGGCGACAGCAACATGCGCTTTTCTGTTCAAAAATAAAGGATTTTCCATTTCGTCTAAAAGCATAATATTTTCCAGTTAAAAACACTTGTTTATATTTGACCTTTGAAAAGCGTGTTGAATAATATTACTGAGAAGTGAGTATCATCTTAATAGGTATTAAACCACATACCGTTCCAGATATTGGGCGCCTTAACCATATCTTGCATATTGTTCCTAAAAGACCTAAAGATGAAGTCAGAAACTCTGAAGAAACAATTTCCTGGAAAAAATATACATATGCTGTTTTTTCGAAAAGCGGCTTTAGAGGAAATTATAAAGAACTGAGCGATGACACTATCTTAATGGGACTAACAGACATACAGAAAGGAATTTCACAGTAGTTGCGAGAACTAAAAAAATTGGCCGATATGGATTCAAGCACAGTTTAAGGCTGTGTTATCATGCACACATTTCTTTAATAACTCTCTATTCTCAAACCTTCTATATCATTAAAATGCTTTATATTGCGCGTTATAAGAATCTCGTTTCTTCTCAAACATACACCCGCAATCATAGAATCTCCTGGTTCTATTGTTGATCTATGCTTTCTTTTTTGTGCAAAAATCCTTCCAGCTTCTTTTGCAGAATCTCCATCAAAACTTATTATTGAGAGTCCGTTTAGTATTCGATTTATCTTATTTCTCTCTTGATCCTGTCTAATGATAAGGGCCACACCAACGAATAACTCAAAAATTGAAATTGAAGAAACCGCAATAATATTCCCATTCTTTTCAATTTCCTCTGCTTTCTTTATCGCATCTTTATCAGATCTCATTATGTCTATAAGAAATGAAGTATCAGCTATCATTATCTGTTTAACTCTTTAGTAATTCTATCTATTCTTTCCTTGCTTAGTTTCCTTGAATCTTTAATAATTTTCTCTAAAGATTTCGCCTCATCTTCTTTTACCATGCCCTTTAAATCGAGGACATTCGTTTTATTTGTCAGCCTGTATATAAGCTCCGTAAAACTTTCGTTCTTTGACTTTAACTCAGCTAATCTTAAGTAGGCTTCATCCGAAATAGATATGTTTTTACTTCCCATAACTCACACACATATATGTGTGTGTATCATATAAATTTCTTTCAGGATTATGATTTAAAGCATACTGATTCCTTCTTATTTTCTTGAAACAGCATTGTGACGGACATTATGAAAAAAAAGGCAGTCAAGTGGCAGAAATAACCTCTTAATTCTTTTTGCATTTAGTCTCGTTGGGAGCTAAACACTACACTGAATTCTCCAAAACTTTTGTTCAAGGCATCAGTTTTTCACAGTTGTGAAGGAGAGTTAATTATTTCTCCATAAGTATACTAAACATCCGTTCACATTTATTGTCAAATTTCGTTGTTATATACGTTTGTCTTGATACATTACTTAAAGTATTTTGACCCAGGTGGTCATGCTTCCAGGTCTACTTTTAGATTCTCGTTTCTCTGAGATCCATTTATCATCTTGTTTTCCGCCGGATAAAGCGTTCATTACTGAAGAAACTAAACGATAAGCAAGATCAAATTTTTCTTCTTCATTGGAGACTCCAACCTGAACCTGAGCAATCCTCTTTTGTATTTCGAACCATGGCATCCCATAATTCTTGATTTTGTCCATAAATTCAAAATCTTGAGATAAATTTTTAACCGCCTGCCTGACGTAAATATCCATTATGTCTATTCTCTCTTCCTCGCCTGGAGCAGTAACTCCTGTTTCAACGTTCACTCCCCGATGGGTGTATGTATCTTTGGCCATTTCACTAAGTTCCTTTCTAAGATTTTCGCTCATTGACTTTGCATAAACATTTTCAGCCTTCTTGTTATAATTAGGATCCAGGGGCGAATACATCTCTTCGAAAGAGAGCACTCTTATTGGAATAGGATAGGCATTTCCACTTGCGCTACTCCAAAAGACTCCGTTTCCTGGAATCGGTTCATTGAGCAAGCTTGATAAAATGTCAGAACTGAAGTTTGAATTAGCCTTTTTTACATTGTTTAGGTCGCCCTGCGATAATAGGTGAAAAATGAACCAATTATCACCCTGGCTGAGAATCTGCCATGAGATACTCCCGGGTTGCTGTGTGATCAGAACTGCACCCAAGTCATATTTTCTTCCTTCTTTTACCCACGAAACGTACGGTCCTTCCCCTGCAGAGACCGATGATTCGCCTAAAACGGATTGAGCTTCTTCAACCACCATTATTACTGGTATTGTGTCTGGATTGGGTTTTGTAAACTCTCCCTGGTTATGTTCAAATATCTTTTGTAGAATCAGACCAGAAAGGATCAAAGACGAGGTCCCCCTTACCTGGGAAACATCTATTACACAGAGTTTTCCTTTCTTTAAAGAGGAGAGTAACATATCCATCATAAGACTGCTTGGATCATGTAGCATTTTGACTATAGATGTCATGTTTGCTCTGGCTGCGTAGATTTCAGCTTCCTGCTGTTCTGGTACTAGTCCTAGAATCTTTCCTATTTTATCTTCTTCGGCAAAATTACCTGATTTGTAAATTAAATCCACAAGATCACGCCAGCTCTGGTCATTAAGTCCTTTAAGTTTTCTAACGTTTTGCTGATCCTGCTTCTCGGGAGAGAGCGCGATTGAAATTACATCTGAGGGTTTAAGTCTCCTGATATCTAATTTAACGTTACCGGCAATAAAAGATCCATAAAACTGGCTTGGTGCACCACGTTGAGTAAATACAACTATCTTGTCTTTCAGTTCGGGCACGTCACAAAGTCCTGGTCTGCCCTTGTCGTCTGGCCAGAAATATTCACCATCCGGATCAAACAATACAGTGCCCACAGGTACTTTTTTGCCTTTTCGCTTCTGTACGGTGGGTGTTTCTTTGTAAAGATTGCTGAACAACAATTTAATCAAATTGGATTTCCCAAAACCAGCCCTCGCAAAAACAAATGTTCTACGTGAGATTAAACTTGAAATATCAAATTTTGGGGTCACTTTAGGTTCTATTACTTTCATCCAGTCCAACTGTTTTAATCGCGTGTCCCCTTTTGCATAAATGAACTCGCCCAGTGCAAGCCATCCTATCTCCGCGCCTTTGGAGTTCTCATTCGTTATTTCCTTTAGCACATCTTCAGAAAGAAATGCCACCTTGCTGCCTACATGCGGCATCCTTCTATGAGATGGGGCATAAACAATCGATTCATTGACTGATCTAAGAATTCCTAAAACTCTAATATTGACCCTATATTTCAAATACTGTTCCCTAAGATCCTCCGGAATTTCCCGGCTTTCATGTACAGTTCTCAATCCATAGTCTTCACCTGCTGCACTCGCTAACTTACCTTCTGCAGACAACGAAGTAATCCTACCCAGGACACCCTCGTTCTCATCTTCTAACTGCACAAGAAGGAATTGACCGTGCATAGGGATACTTTGAAATTCCTTTCTATATGGCAAGACCAGGTCTGCATGAAACTCAAGTCCACCTTCGCTAAAACCTTTAAAAAGACCTATCGCATTTTTCTCATCAAAAAGCTTCACTGATATCTTCTCCCTGTAAAATCCTGTGTGAACAGGTAATTATCCAGACGAGAGGACCTGTTAGGCTCAACAATACTGCTAACTGCTTTTAATACCTCATCCTGCAGTACATCCAGATCCAGGTCAACTACCTGAGCAAATTTATCAGCCTTTTGCAGGCATTGTGGATAGTATGGGATTGGAAAACCGTTTTGTGCATCAGCGAGTAAATAAGAAAATATCTTTTCGCAATCGTTGGTTTGAGAATATAGGATGTCCACAGGCCAAACAGTATCTCCTAAATTTGGTCCAAACCTAACAAAATACATGTTTCCTACGTTAAACTTTGGGCTTCCACCCTTTTCTTCTGCTTCCTCCTGTCCCTCAGCCCATTCCTGCCATCTATAAGCCTCAGCTTCCATTTTTCTTGGAATTCTAACATACCTGGCTTCACCAGCAGGTAGTATATTTTCAAGAGCAATTGCCAATCCATATCTTTCTATTACTTTGCTGTGTTTTGCTAATCCAACCAAATATATATTTCTGCGATCTTCTTTTTTTATTCGGTTGATAGAATCTGTTATTTTTTCAGCCATCCTGATGAATAAGCCTCCATGAAAAAGATTGCTTCTAAGTAACCCGTCGCGAACTAAAAGTGTGTCTGTCGCAAATTCTTTATGGCAAATCATCTCATATAATACTGCCCATTCACTTAAGTCTCTAAACGTTTGAACCCAGGAATTATTTACTCTTTGAGGGTGTTCCCTTATCTTCCTCCCACTAGGAATCATATCGCTAAGTTCACTGAGAGTCGATACTCCAAGATCTTGCATAAGCCATCCAAGAGGAGTTTTTGGGTCTCCCTTAGAGTCGAATTGCTGTGAACTCAAATCATCTGTATCAGTTACTGGGGAGACTGCTTGCAGAAACATTTGCTTCCCGAATGAGTCTATAACCCTAACTAACTGGACATTAAAAGGATCAAAGGTTAGTTTGTTATTTCCTCCGTCACTTGCTACTAAAGAAATAGATGTGGCTGTTCTCGATTTAATAGTCTTGACTTGATCCTTTAACGATGTAACTTCTCCTCTCAAGTCGTCCAGAAGTTTCTTTTGAGCAAAGGTACAGTTTTGTATCTCCTCCCTTATCTTTGGCAAAGTTGCAGAATCAAACATAATTAATTGACCTTCCTAAAGTAATCTTCAATTTCTTGCAATGAACTATTCATCGTGCCCCAAAATTGCTTTGGTAATCTTTGTCCGCAATCCGAAAGACCTGTCAACCCTTTTTTCCAATCGAACCAATCCAATTTTTCGTATTTGAGTGATCTTCGTCTAATCCCTTTTAGGTGATAGGGTTGAGAAAGAAGCGAGCCTAAAATGAAAACAAGGCTGGTATATATTGCTGATAACGGCGATACTTTTCCCCTTACTAAATCGAGATCGTTTTCAAACATTTGGCTAAATTCAAAAGCAAAATGGTTTTTGGGATTATAATCTGAGTTATCCGATCCAATAATAAATCTCTCTTTTACCAATCGATTAGCCGCATAATCATTTGCCACAAGGTGCCATGGCGAGGTTATTTTCGGTTTGAATTTCTCATAAATCGTATTCGTAAAATCTTTACGTGAGTCCTGAATATAAGGATTTCCCTCTAATTTTAATCTGTGTAAAATGCTTAAGAAGATCAGTTAAAAGAAGGTTTTTGATGTAACCTGCCCAAAGCTCGGTGAAGATTTCAGAGTTGGATCCAATCCTGTCCATTGACGGTAGGTTAAGCCTTGTGATCAAAAGTGATGGGACATAAATACGCGGTGTTAGCGCAATCTATATGAGAATATAGAGAAATCTCAAATCCCCCTGCTGTAAGAATAAATTTGTGGAAACTGGAGAATGGAGTTATCTAATTCCAATCTAGCTTGTAGAAATTACATTTTCAATAATGTTTAATAACTATTGCTACCCATTGCTACCTATGGTAACAACAATTCAAATTGATAATGAACTCAAAGAGAGGCTTAACCACTTAAAAATCCATACAAGAGAATCTTACAACGACTTGATTTCAAGATTGATAGACTCATATTCACCAGATATTGCCAGCAGGGAATCACTGATAGAAACACTCGACATTCTTTCTGATCCGGAAATAATGAGGTGGATTGCTCGGGGACTTGAAGACATTAAGACAGGAAATACGAAGCCTCTCGACCAAATCAGCAGGGATCTTGAATAGTATTGTCGTTTAACATTGTCCTCACAGCGGAATCTGAAGAGTTTATATAGAAATCTGACAGGGCAATAAGGAACAGGATAATCAAATCCTTTCGCAAACTTGAAAACGAACCCGAGAGCGGAAAACCTCTGACATCAATACTTACGGGACTCTGGAGCCTGAGGATTGGGGACTATTGGGCAATTTATCAAACAAAGAACAGCGAGCTTATAGTTTTAGTTATCAAGATTGGACATAAAGAGAATGTTTATTGATAACTGGCTCGAATGGAACTGTTTGGATTTGATTATGATTTTTGAGAATACGGTAATTCTGGGTCTTTTGGAGTAAAATTATTATCATTATCAGGTATAAGCTTAATGAGTGAAAAAAATGGCTATGACAAATGAATCCCGCGATCACAGGTCATGGGTAACCTCACACACGGAATGCCCCAAATGCCACTATAAGTTCAACTTTAGGCATTCTAAATGGGGTTCCGCAAGTGCCGTTAGGGTTGGACCAAACTGGACATTTATCTGTCCAAATTGCAAGACAAAGCAGAGTTTCCTCATAAAAAAGGGCGAAGAAGATGGTTTGCCATTGATTATGGATCAGTCATTGTCGCCTTTCCTAATAGGGGCACTGTTAGGTACGATTGGGGTTTTTATTGTAGTGGTTGCACTTTATTTTGGGACGTCTGGAAACGCGAGTTCTGGGGTGTTCATCTACGGTTTTGTGATTTCTTTCATTGTCTATGTAGTGTATATGATTTATCTTGGATTTATTTCCAGATCTTCCGGAAGATCGCACATAATGGGCCAGGTTCAGAGATAAGCAGTCTATATTTCATTGATACCCCGTACAAATAACTACAGATAAGAAAGGTATAAGGATGTTTATTGACAGTAGGCTCACAAACCTTCCGGGAGTTATAACGTCAACCATTTATTGCATATGACTTTTGTATAGATATCTGTGAGAAAAACAATTATTTATTTTGCATTTAGAACGTGGGAAAATTCAGAATGGACCCGGTCGGAATTTGATTAATAATTTAACCGAATACCACGACTGGTGGCTTCAGGACTGGCAATAGTATGCAGTAAGTGGAGTGTTTTTGTTGAGTTGTTTTACTATGCCAGTTAACCGTTAAATGTTTATATGGCAACATAATCAATGTTCATGGTCAAAACCACGATTAATCTTGATGAAGAAATCTATGCAGAAATCGTCAAAGAATCAATAGAAAAGTATGGCAGCACCA
>JAJZXP010000162.1 GCA_021806345.1 Thermoplasmata archaeon
TACTCATTCCCACCGAGATTCGTGACAAATCAGTAAGAGAAAATTCACCGTGCTACAGTGTGTCAATCCATGGATAATCACCATAGCGAATCACGCCAATATTGAGTGCGTGAATCTAACCAATTCCCTTATTATCTGCATCCACTCTATTGATCTTTCCTCAGAGTTGCAGGAGAGAATCCCTATGATGCTGGATTCCACCGAAATGATTACAACTAAATGGGCAAGAAAGCCACTGAGCTTGCGATGTGGATGAATTGCGACACGATTATATTGATTCATGTAATAGAAATCCGAAGTAAATCCATTGGATAAGTCCTGAAAAATGGCATGATGGCGATTGCTTCTATGAAATCCTCTATAAGAGGTTGGGAACGTCTCTGTGTTCCGGTTAGATATGATGCAGATAAAGACGCATCCTGATTGCACGTAGACAGGGATGCGTGCAAAGGGAGCACTGATACCCCTAAAGAGGCAACGTTGAAATCGGCAGCGACCTTAAGACTCGGTAATGGGTTCTTGCGAAACCGTCCAGACCGTGAGGTATGAAGGCGAAAGGGAAGCAAAAGCAAGAACCTCCAATCCTTTAGGATGGAGAGTATGTCAGAATGCCCTTGTGGGAAACTAATCCTGATTTTAACAGGATTGATTGGCCATTATCATATCAAGTATGCAAGTGTGTAGTGCAAGATTGTTCGCCAGACAGAATACCATGCTGATGACCCTGGATCATTGCAACAACGTATAATGCCATAAATAGGAACATGTTATTTTGGTTCGTGTGCAACATTTGGTGGCATGGGGCCTTGCTGCGGGGCGAAAATCAAGCAGAATCTGTATTATCATTATTTATTCAGAATAGAATCACACGGAAGAGTATAGGCAATTTAGTTCCACTCTCCCATAAATCACTAAAATGATGATAGGGAAGGCAATTATGGGCTGGATGTTGTTATGGTGGCAAGGATGAAACGCATTGCAAACATTAAGCGTTATTTGATCTGGGGATCTGCTGGCGCATTTCTATTTGTTTTAGAATACTTATTATTTTACCACTTTGTGATGATAAGCTCTAATTCTTTTGGCTTAACCCTAGCTATTTCAATATTTGGATGGCTCTATAGCAGGGAAATCCTGTTTGATAAGAAGAGACTTTTTGCCATTAGATTGGGTAATTCTGAGAAATTATCAAATTACAAGATACATGAAGATCTTATTGAGAAATATAACAATTTAACCAAGGGAGATTTTAAGATCTATCTGTTCTCGTCGTTTGGCAAAACGCGTAAACCCCCATCCTTCACATCATCAGAAAGTGAGCAAGGAATTCATTTGCACGAGGGCTTAGCCAGTATCCTAGAGGATAAAGAGCAGGAGGCACTAATTTTACATGAAATTTATCATTTGGTTCATAGAGATGTACATAAAAAATATTTTCTTACACAGTGCTTTGCGATTTTTCTCGGCATTCTCAGTTTGTCTGTGTTAGATATCATTCTCTACGGAATACGTTTCTTGAACATCGTGTTGGTATTAGTTTCTCTTTCAGGAGCGCTTTTGTCACTATTATTAATCAAAATACATGCCTGGTATTCGGAAAGGGCAGCTGGCTTCTTTTCCGGGAAACAGATGAATACAAATTCGTATATTATCTCTGTTCTTCTCAAGGTTTGTGAATTCAAACTGGAGAATTGCTGGGTGAAGAATGAAGCGAGCCTGAGAGTTAAGTGCCAGAAAAGGATAGATGCATTGGAGAGGAAAGTGCCTTCAATTGATACTCAATGATTTCCTGGGCGGTACCTTTACAATCCCTGCATGCCTTCTATTTCTATCCGATTTGTCACGTTCATTGGTATCTTCTTCATGAGAGATCTACATAATATCTATAATTCATGAACAAACCTTTCGATAAATAGTAAATTCAGGCATTTCAATAATATCTAAATGTCAGGGTATTAGTATTCGGAGATACTGATACATCACAAAAATTATTTAAGCAATAATTGTTGAACTGAATAATGGGCAAAGACATAATATATTATGCGATAAGGAGAATGCTCTACATAATTCCAAGTTTCTTTCTCCTTACTATTGTCATATTTATTTTCCTGTATCTGATGCCACACCAGATATTGGAAAGTGAGAGATTTTCAACATATTATGCCGCAACGCCATCTCAGCTGAATCATGCTTCTTTGGTTATGGGGTTCGGGTTACCCATTCCGGTTGAATATTTATACTTCCTAAAAACTCTATTACTGGGAAGGTGGGGTTACTCATTGATAACATTTGGGGCGAACCGCTCTCTTGTTGTCTATTATGGGGGAACAGTCACAAACGCTCTCTCTATTTTCCTGCCTTATAGCATTACTCTTCTATTGATCTCTCTCACAATTGTCATCCTGATGGCCATTCCTGTTGCCATTAGATCTGGCATGAAACCTTATACTATGGGTAGCAATCTTGAAAGACTATTTTCACTGGTTACATATTCATTTCCAGTATTCTTTACCTCTCTTCTTCTGCAGTATCTTTTTGGAAAGGGTGTAATCAATGGAAACCCGTTCGGTATATTTCCTGTAACTGGTGTAGGAATAGATTCAACTCTCATTAAGCTTCAATCCACCTCGTGGAGATCATGGATAATATTTGGGAATAATACTGTTCCAGTAACATATCCTACCCATTTTATTCTTTTAGATTCACTGATTCATGGAAATATGATTTTATTTGACGCTCTGGTTATGCATTTGATCCTCCCAATTACAGCACTTGTTCTTGGATCACTCGCTATTGTCATACGGATTATAAGATCTTCAGTGGGGGCGACTAGAAACGAGGTGTATGTTTCCACAGCAAGAGCAAAAGGGGTTCCGGAAAAGAGGATTATAAGAGATCATATCAGGAAGAATGCAATGATGATTTCCATTCCATCTTTTACTTTCCTGATACCAACTATGATCGGCGGCCTCGTGGTTGTGGAGATCATCTTTGGTTACTACGGAATTGCACTTTTCTTTGCGTATTGTATTTTGCAGGATCAAGTTTATGGTGTCTTTTACGTGATTTTCGTTTTGGCATTAATATCACTGATCGCAAACGTGGTGATTGACATTATTTATGCATCAATAAATCCCAGAATTAAAAGAAAGATGCGTTGAGTTTTCAGAAAGATTGTTTCTCAGCTAATATGATCTCATTTTTGGATCTAGAATTTCCATAAGACCATCAGAGAGCAGCGAAAATCCCATAATTAATAGTAACAGGAATAGCCCTGGAATAAAAACTGCCCACCAATATCCCGATAACAGCAATGTGGAGGCAGGCGGCGGAGTAAAATAAGGATAGCCTGCCAGTATTATTACACCAAAGCTCTGGAACCCGTTAATAGCATTTCCCAACTCGGGATAATACCCTACTTTTGACATCGCTCCTGGGAAAAGAAAATTCACTGTAGCTATGATTATAATCACAGTTGAGAAGTCAATGGACATCCTTACAAGTATAGGGGTCATTGCATTAGGAATGAGATGGCTTATAGCTATCCTAAACTTTGAGGCACCTGAAGCTATTGAGGCTTCGACATAGTTCATGCTCTTTACCTGCAGGATTGAGTTTCTCATGAGTTTCGCATAATATGACCATAAAATGAATGAAATGCCAAGGCTAAGGTATAGAAATGAGAATCCTATTTCAAAGGCAAATATCATCGCTCCAATGAGGATTGGTATTGCCATGAACGTGTCTGTGATCCTCATCAAAATATGATCAGGAGATTCTGAAGGATATACTGCTAACAAACCTATCGATATCCCAATAGAAGAACTGATCGCGATAGTCAAAAACGCGTAGCCAATATCAATAGGAAGAGATGCAAGAAGAACGGGTAATATCGGTATCTGGTACATGCTTGTCCCTAATATACCATAGATTCCATTGGAGAGTGTTGGAGGGGTCGGGAATTTAAAATAGTTGCTGGAATTGGTAAAGGAGAAGAGCGTGAAAGTGTTACTTACTCCTAGATATTCAGGGTATACCATATCTAGAATTGAGAAGAAAATCATTATTGATACAATTGTAAATCCAGCAAAGAACGTTTTCTTTTTCATTGCTAATTTCATAAAATCGATTATGGTTGTTTTGATTCCCATAATTCTTTTTATCAGAAGCGATCCTGTCTTTTGATTGGTCCCAGGTTCATTCATTCTTTGCTGTATTGGATTAATTCATTATTAAGTTTGGGCAACTACCGACAAGAGGCAAGTGAATTGCTATAGAGAGGTATGATTTTATTGTGTCTTTTATTCAAATAGTGTAATGCTGAAAAATCGTCACAATTTCATTCTTTTCTTATAAATTCTTATAGATGCATAAATTGCAATAGGGATGGCCAATAGTGTATAAACCACAACATTATAGATAAATATAGAGCCAAACGGATCATATGGAACATTGTTATTGTTTGCATTAGGAATCGGGTAGTGATTACTTGGGGGACTTACTGCTTTCAATATGTTTGATCCTAAGAGTGTATAGTTAGTATAACAGGAAAAATAGCCAGATGCAAGCTTATCGCTCCTTATAACTAAACCAGTTCCATTTTCAACACAGTATGAATATGAGACACTTGATGACACAGTTTGGTTCCAGAAATAGACATTTATTATCATAGAATTAAAACGAATATACCTGTTAGTAAAGTTGTGAACTTTTGAATTATTCCCTATTTCACTTATAAAATTTTGATTATAAATTGGAAGTACATTTGGTTGACTGGTTAGGTTTACTGTGTAATTCTTCTGAAACGAACCTCTATTTGGCGGCGAAGCTGAGGGATTCATATCAGTTGTAAGAAGGTTATAAGCAATTGTATTAGATCTATTATTATAACCAGATATTGTGTAATTCTGGTAATTAAAGTTATTTGAGGGGGGACCGTTATAATCAAGTAATTCAGTGGTGTGAATATAACTTATTTTGTCGCCAACTTTAAATTCGTTCTTCTGTGTAGTATTGTAATTTGAAGTTGTTGCCGAAGACATAATTGAAATTGTTGGTATAAATACCATTAGTAAGGAGAGAAAAATCGCTATCCAAAATTTGGTATGGTTACAATTCATATTTTAATATCGCCGTCTATATATCATTATGAAAATTTGTCTTAAATAAGTTATTGTATTCGATGATAGTATACATGAATTGCTGTAATTTAGAAAAGATCCTGTATAGTTCTAAATTGCCTCCATTTCATATATTTTCTTCCAGTGATCCAATCCTCATTTTTGTCTATTGTCAATAGCGGTTGAATATTTTCCACCCATACTTAGATTTTCTTCCATTTTCATTTCACTTCGTTCATATTAATATTGTTCAGCTTCTTTCTCTCCCTCAGCCTGTAGGAATCTCCCCTTATATTCACTACAATGCAATGATGAAGTATCCTGTCAAGAACAGCTGATGCCATTACTGAATCTCCAAGAATCTCACCCCATTCTGAGAATCCCTTGTTTGATGTGTATATTGTCAAATGCTTCTCATACCTCGATGATACGAACTGGAAGAAGAGATTCGATTCTTCCCTTTTCAATGGAAGATATCCTATTTCATCAACTATCATTACAGGAAACCTGGAGTATGTTGCCAGACGGTACGACAATTTCGAGGAGAGGAAGCCCTTCCTCAATGCCTGGACAGGCTTCACCGCTGTAGTATAATATATCGATATTTCTGAATAATCTGCCTGCATTCCCAGCGCAATGGAAAGATGTGTCTTTCCAACGCCCGGTGGTCCCAGAAACACAATATTCTCATTGCTGTGGATGAAGCGCTTGGTCATGAGGTCATCAATAACCTTCCTGTCGATGGATGGCTAGAAGGAGAAATCAAACTTGACTTTCGGATTATAAATTAGTGTAACCAGCTATATTTCAGGATGAATGTAAAAATATTGTTTTTATTCTGCAATCTTGGCTTCTCCCGGCAAATATGTTATGTCAAGTATATCGTCTTCCATCTTGTATGAAGCACCACATTCCCCGCAGGTTAAATCCGGCCCGTGATTTGGCAGCCCCGTGCCGCAACGAGGGCACTGCAATATGTCCTGTATTGCGGGAAGTGACTCTTTAAGAGCACCATTCTTTTGCAACAGGAAGAAAGTTGTAGGGAACACCGAGAATTTGTTAAAGATGCTTCCTATAGCAAGAAAGAATTTCATGGGTAGAAATTTCATGAAAGAATAGTCTTCAAGGCCACTTGATATTCTCGTGCATTCCGTAAAGCCATTAGTTTCGAAAAGATGCTGTGTGAATTTCCGTTTGTGCGCAAAGGTTGAGAAGGAAGCAGGAAAAATTTGTGATGTGTTCTCACGTGAGAATGTTACGCTCTTCAGTTTAAGAAAAGATGGATTCTCATTGTATGCATGGTGCTTGATGTCGTCAACAAGAGTGGCTAAGGACGGTTTGGGATTCACTGAAATTATTAAGAATCCCCTTGGCACTATTACCCTGGAAAGTTCTCGTATGACCTGAAGAGGTTGTGATGCAAAATTGAAGACCCTGATCATGACGATGGATGAAACTGATGAATCAGCAAAAGGCAGGTGATAAAGGTTGGAAGCGATAAAAAGAGCATGCTTTTGATGGAATTTTTCCATGGCTTCCAGCAAGAATGATTTGTTGATATCGGCTCCAATATATTCCCCAAAATATTTCTGCACAATTCCGGTTAGTCTTCCATTTCCGGGGCCTAATTCAAGTATCCGTCTGCAGTCCGATTTTTTAACATTTGCGAGCGGGAATTCCCCTTTCGCAAGATAGGGATGAAAGCGAGCCTATGGCGGAAATAGATGGTTGATTTACTACAACCTTCTAATCACATTACTCAAATCATGCAATAGATAGGCCTTATCCCTCATTTCATTATTGTATGTATTCTCAGCCAATGAATTACTGAGCTTTGTTTCTATTGCTTTTTCTACTGGTTTCAGGGCATTCTTTCCCACTTTTGCTCTTATGTTTTCTTGTAGTTG
>JAJZXP010000420.1 GCA_021806345.1 Thermoplasmata archaeon
CTCTGAGCCAGTGCTGTCTTACCTCCAAGTATGAACTGTTCCTTCCATTTGATCAGCTGTACAGGATATATGCCGTGCCTCCGGCATATTTCAGCCTGTGTCACATTGTCTGTGAAAGATTCCATGACTATCTGGAACTTCTCCTCTGCTGAATATTTGGATTTCATGAAGAGACCTCCATGATCCTGAAAACCGCTTTTCGCATGCTCTTTATGTATCTGTTCTTCTCTATAATATTATTATCATAGTGTTCCAGTTCTGTGATGGTGCAGGTCAAAAGTTGTTAATAACATAATAAAAATGAGACTTTACCATAGAACAGCTACGCAAATCTGTTCATAGTGTATTGTTTTCTATGAAAAACCCTTTTTTTCCTTCGAAAAAGTACGATATTTAATCACCGATATAGCCAGTACTGAGGGAATTTCTATTAGAATCAAAAAAATCAAAATGTCTGGTTCCGGGAGTTGTACTTGTAAGAATGCCGAATGATTTTTCGGTAGTTTATTGTTTAAGTAACAGGTTGAATTGTAATACTTTATTAGGGTAGCAAATTGGATTTTATAATGCCCCGGACCTAAATTAATTTGAGTTTCATAGAAATTACAGGCTGATGTATTAAACGTTAAATTATTTATTACGATCGGTGAATTTTGGGAATTCCATTTCCATATCATAACTATTTGAGTGATATTTGCATACTCTACTGGATCGGAGTGGGTTCCATAAGTACTATAAATTGTTAATTGAATGTTATTTCCATAAATATTAATCGTTTTACAGTTATAGATCAAATTTACTGATGTACAGTTTTCCAATATACTTTGAGGTTCAGCTTTCATATTGATATTATTTCCATTCTCTGAAAATGATACTAAAAATAGCAGAGAGATGATTAAGAGTGAAAATATTATTGCCAATAGTTTATTAATAAATTTCATTACTTTACCTCCCGTTCTTTAGATTACTATTAAGGAGAATTCTGTATGAGGCTTCCAATAGCGATACTGATACAAGAAAAATAACCATGAGAGTCATTTCATATGTCAGGTTTATCTGCAGATTTACCAGCGCACCAAAACCAGCTGTCACAATCCAGACAGGAATTATTTTAACAAAATAACTTGATAAATAATCCATTGAGTAAAATACGATGAAAAAGATAATAAATGAAAGCATGCTGTTTTTAAAAAGGACAGCTAGAGTTTTTCCTATTGAAATCATAAAGAGAATGGTAACAAGCATAAAGATAAAAGTAAATATTATTATTGCAGGATCAAGTGAAAATATAGTTAACCCTTCAATGAAAATATAAGAGAGTGTTATCATAAACGGTAGGAAGAATATCTCAAAAAAACTCATTGTTCTCAAAAAATTAATCCTGTGAATCGGGAAACTGAATATTGATCCAATTACTCCTCTCTCTAATTTTTGAGCAAAGTTGAATGATAAAACTGAACCATAAAATATAAATAATAATTGAGGTACTAATAAAACCGGCTGAGATGGAATATGACCACTATAAAGTGAAAGGCTCGCCAGATATGCCATTATTATTGTAGAGATTATCGCGATTATCTCCGCGATATAGAATGGATCTGAAATATATTCCATATATTTTAATATCTGTTGGTTACCCAAGTTCACCCACCATTGATAAAAAATATGGAAAAACCTCAATTCCAGTTACGAGGTCTATCTTGTTTCCTAATAGATCAATTAACTCTTTAGTGGATGTATTTCTAACTATAAGTTCGTTTTGACCTAATTTAACGTTATAATTAATTTTCACTTTGTCATACAATTCTTCTATCTGAAATGACTTCACGATAATGAGATTATTTTTCTTATAATAATCGCCCTTTAAAACAGTTGATGAAACCGAGTTTTTATTCATAGATATTATGTAGTCAGATATTGGAAGAATTTCATCTAAAATATGTGATGTAATCAAAAATGATGAGTGCTCTTCGTTTCTTAGCCTGCTGATTATTTTGGATAGTTTTATTCTGTTTGAAAAATCAAGATTTGCATTTGGTTCATCCATGACATAGAGTTTTGCATTCACAGATAAACACAGTATTATGGAAATTATTTGAATTTCACCGTTACTCAGGTCTTTCCATTTTTGCCTTAGAACGTATTCGATGTCAAAGTAGGAAAGCAATTTTTGAAATTTTTCAGCGGAAATTTCCCTTAACATTGAAAAATATTTAATCGCTTCAAGAACCGACCTTCCTCCAAGGTTAACAGGTTTTTCCGGTAAAAAAGATACATTTCGAAATGCCAATTCTGGTTTTTTATATGGTGATTCCCCCAATAACGATACCCTGTCCGTGTGATTTACTCTTACCAAACCTTCGAGAATTCCAATCAGTGTGCTTTTTCCTACTCCATTTGGCCCTATTAATACACCGATGCCATCATCGATGGCAACATTAAGATTTGAAAGATTCTTATTGTTTGCATAACTTACCTCATTTCCAGAAACCGCAGCTAGCATTATTAAATATCCTTTCCTTTCTTTAATATTTTCTTCTTTCCAATCCTTTTTCTGGAATTTCTCACAGTCATTATGAGAAATGTTACCCCAAAGATCCAGATAATGGGAACTGCCACTATATCTTTCTTTGCATAATGAGAGAAATCCAACGGGTGAAGCGCTACGCTGGTGTCTATAAGATTCAAGTTAAATCCGACTGTGAATATCAATGCTTTATTATTAAAAATTAAATTCAAAAAAGGAAAACCTCCAGTGATAAATGCCCTCACCAATATGTTAGTTTGTCCATTGTGATCATAGTCCATTTGATTCCCAAATTGTGAGAGACAAAATTTTGCGGCGTTCCCTGTAACATTTGACATGTTAACATTATCCAGTTGAACTTCTGTTGGGCTGCTAACACCCAGATCTGATGCCGTTGCAGCCAATTGTGAATTGTTTCCCAAGTATATTATTCTGTAGGAAAACCCATCTACTTTTGGGGTTCCGATTGAATTGCAGGGTAATTTTATGATTGAATTGATTGGCATTGATATTGAATTTAAAAAATACAGAATTAAATTGTTATTCATGGATACATTATTTTTAATGCAGTAATTTTCTGTTGGTGATGCCCCGCAACAGACCTTTTCCCTTATAGCTACCATATTATTCGATATAACTGTTAGTTTCAATACCCCACATGGAGAAGCATAATCTATTTGTGAATTACTGTTTGAATATGTATTGCCAGGAGCAGCGTTGAAAGTATAGATATAGTAAGCTCCGGCCTGCATAGCCCCATCGTTCAAAGAATTTTCCTTCTGTCTCTGAAGTTCCACAGGCATGAATATAATTAAAATAGATGTTAAGATTAATATTGCTATTACAATAAGAGCAAAGATTTTAATTTTCATTTCCACATCATCACATATGCATTATTATGCAGTTGCTGCAAATGTTATCACAGTAAATAATATTGACTCCAATGAATGACCAAATTGCCATTAACGTAACTTTCCCCACTAACGCTACCATTGCTTAAGACTTTCTCTTTCATCTCAATAAGGTCAGTTAACGTTGAAAAACCCTGATATTCACTTACACTATATTATACAGAATTAAAAATATACCTGACCTCCAAATCGTTTTGGGTTGGAGATGTATAAGTGATATTAGTGACCATAGGATTCCCATTATAGACAGAAAAACCGTAAGTTGAACCTGAACACACGCTTACGCCTGGTCATCCGTGAAGGGCAAAATTTTAAACTTTAAGTGTATTTAGGTTAAAATTCCCATAAGTTCCCGCAGGAGTTTGGTATGTATAACCTGAAAAATATACTTTTAGTCAGGCACATTCCCATATGACGCTGTTATAGCTGAATGGTGCAAATGGTACACAATTACAATTCATAATGTACACAATTAATAATCAATAACAGGTTTGAATTGAGAAATTAGCTGTCCCCAAAGAGCGACCCATACTTGTGCATTATTATATTTGAAGTTATCAACAATGCAAGATCACTTGCTACTGCGAAGGCGGGAGAAATAACTGGTATAGTTTACCTCCTGCTGTCAGGAAAATAATACCTGATTGGTATGTTACAGCACTAAAATTATGTGTTCCAGAAGACTATTATGGCAGGTCTCTGTTTTGAAACACTGAAAAATGTTATCCCGTCAAAAAATCTGGCGTTCTTGCAGATCAATACGATAGCCTTCAATAAGAATGAAGTTAGTAGGAAATTAACCAGTTTCTTCCCCGGGATAGCAAGGAAAGAAAAAATATCCAGTCAAACTATCATTTTCGTTAAGATTTGTTATTTATGACTATTACCGGATCGTCATAGACGGTATTTACAATGCTTTTGTGTGAACTGACAACAGCAATATTATTCAGAAGGATTGCATAGATTCCTGAACTAATATTGCTATTAACTTCCAGTGTAATTGAGATACTTGACTGATTGCTTGAAATGGCAATTAGAGAAGGATAATAAAATGAGGGAATTGCTGTGACCTCATGATGAAATTTATTGCTCAGATATGCAGAATATTCTCCAGCTGTTTTAATTTTGGAGATTAAAGCTGAAGCATTTTGAAGACTTGCATTTCCTGTATAATTTGATATGAAAAAAATACCGGTTGAATAATGCTGAGGGCTATTATTTTGACTAAATATGTTAAGATTGAAAGGATATTTATTCCCGGTTGCAGTAATATTTATGACCATATTTACAGTTTGATTTTTTTCCGTGATATTATATGTGGTATGTTTTTCAGACACGGTAAGTGTCAGGTAGTTGAAATTGGGATTTTCCGGATAGGCCAGATAAACGCCTATGGAAACCACTAATAATATGGCAAGAAGGACAGCAATGATTCTTTTTATCTTCAGCTTCCACCACCTGTTTTATAATATACGAAGAAATGGTAATTTCCTGCCTGTGACGATGAACTGAAAGCAATATTCACACTCCAGATTCCGGAGTAAATGTCAGATATATTAAATTGCTGTGAAGATATAACGTTCTCATCTGGTTGCATATTAAACTTATCAAAATAGCAGTGCGTGGAATTGTAAACAATAATGCAGTCACCCTGAACAGTGTTGTTAAAGAAATCGACAAAGAACAGACTTGATATTTTATCCTTTGGCAAATTAAAATGGAAGCAGTTGGAACCATGAATATTATCTATCTGATAAAGAAAAGTAAATCCGCTGGTGTCCGGGCCTGTTACAGGCAGGGGTTTGGTTGTGATATTATTAGATGATTTATTGAATGAACCGTGATAAAATGCTGTAAATCCAACAATTAAAACTATGGCCACTATTATTCCAGCTATTAAGCGTTCCCTATTCTTTCTCATTTAATTTCCTCCTTAAAAGCATTTTAAACGCATTCGATGTTTTGATTCTGATTTTAACTGAATTTTTCCTCATAAAAACAGATATGAATGTGAACAATACAAAGAAAATAGACATAATTTCAATGATAAAGATGCTGTTCTCTATGGGAAGATAATTTTCAGATGTATAAAGAGAAGAATGTATTAGATACGCCGGAAGATTCCGCGAAAATCCTGATAACGAAAATATAAACATATTAATAAATGACAATCCTGATGTGCCGTAAACTGTGCTGATTTTTGAGGAAATCTCTGTGGAAACAGGGTAAATAAGAAACACTGATATTATGGAAAAGACCTTGTTGGGTAACAGTGAGGAGAGAAAAAGAGCAAATGTAACAGGCAAAATAAAAATTCCCATAATGGCCATTGATACCAAAAGTGGATCTATGAGGAACCCTGACGTTATAATATAACCCTTATAGAACACATAGCCCTCACCGGTTATTGATAAACAGAGAATTATGAGGAAAACAGCTATAAATGATGAAAGGAGTTTTCCAGCTACATATCCTGCAGTGTTTACGTTTAGCGTTTTGAGTATGAGGAAGTTTCTGTTTTCAATATCGTCGGTAATTAAAATTGCTGGAACCATGAGAATTATGAAATTTTCAAAGTTCAATATACTTTGAGAAAAAGTTATGGAAAGTATGTTGCTTCTCAGACCCATATGAAAGGAAATTAAGCCTGTTGAACCGGTTTGCTTACCTATACTGTCTGTATATAATAGATCTATGAGGATAAGCAATGCTGCTGATAACAGTATAATGAAATACCATGATTTTATCAGGAGAGAAATGTCCTTGGTGACCTGAGCCCTCAATGTTTTGAGGAACCTGACCGGAAGTTCAACTGATCTCATCAAGATATTCCTCCTCCAGACTCCTATAACCCTGTTTTACGATACTTGCTCCAGAATCTATGAGGATTCTTATAATGTCATTCTTCAAAGATTCATCATTAATGTTAATTATGTACTTTCCTTCATAAGTTTTAACCTCAACCCCGTATTTTTTAACATTAGATTCAATGGAGGACGTGTTATCACTTTCAAATATTATGCAAAAGCCCTTTCCATTTTTGCTTATCTCTTTGATCTTACCATTTTCCAGAAGCATTACTTCATCTGCTATTCGCTCTACATAACTCATGTCATGACTGCTCATCAAAATGGCTTTGCCGGAATTTTTTGCCTCTTTTAACGTTTCAATAATATCAGTGCATGTTTTTGGATCAAGACCTTCGAAGGGTTCGTCCAGAACTATGAGGGCCGGTTCCGTGTTAAGGGCTCTGACAATATCTATCTTCCTTGCCATTCCCTTTGAAAAATTCTTTAAACTCTTCCTTTTTGTATCTCCTATGCCAAGCTGATTCATTAACTCCCCATAATCTGTTGAATTACCTGAAATTTGTGCGTAATAGTCCAGATTCTCGGCAGCGCTCAGGTAACGGAAGTTTATGCTGGTCTCAGGCACATACCCCGTATTCCCCAGTATTTCTATGTCACCGCTGTCCTGAGGTATAAGTCCCATTACAATTTTCAGTAAGGTGGATTTTCCGGCACCATTTTCTCCCACTATACATATGCATTGTCCTTTTTTCAATCTCAT
>JAJZXP010000246.1 GCA_021806345.1 Thermoplasmata archaeon
CAAAATGGGTCATGTTCAAATGTGCAGATGGATATTCAACGCCTGTGCCCATTGAATACGCCATGACCGAAACTGCGGTTGTTGCAGTGAAGGTAAACGGGCAGTTCCTGAGGACGGAGCAGGGATACCCGGCCAGGCCATTCATGCCTGAGCTGTATGCGTGGAAGAGCGCAAAGTGGCTCACCGGAATTGATCTCATTGAGGATTATGAGGACGGATACTGGGAGGCTTACGGATACCATGAAAGGGGCCTTGTTTCGGGTGGGGAGAGATACACAAACGGCCTCTGGAGAAGAGTGAGGAAGACCGTTACTGGAAAAGTAAGGGCCTGATTCATCAGGAATTCAGCAATATACTGCCTTACCTTTAATACTGACTCTTCTTCCTGTTTGCATCTTTTCCAACTGGAAATTTAATCCCATTGGAATAGCCATTGCAATGTTTGGTGATGGATTCTTTAATTTTTTTGGGTCTGATGGATACCTACTGCTCTTTATTCCCCTTATAATGGACTTCTTTCTATATATAAATATACAGGACCTGTACGGAAAACGTGCTTCCCACACCGTCCGCATATGAACCAGAAACAATGAGCAACTTTTTGTGTTTGATGTGAGGAAACGTTTCTCCGCATCGCAACAAGTTAAATAGACAGGATAAATTTCTTGGCACTAAAAGCCCCGTGGTGTAGTGGCCAAGCATTTCGGACTTTGGATCCGACGACGGCAGTTCGAATCTGCCCGGGGCTATTCTCAAAATATGGTAATTTTCGGGGGAGTCAATTCATGGAGAGCCAAGGACGCCATGGCATTTAGGTAAATGGGTTCTGCCGCAAGTAATGATTCCTGAATTTATAATCTATTTATCTGAACGAGATGAGGAATTTTAACGGGTGGTTAAAGTTTATGAATACAATTGATGGTCACAAACACATTTTAATTAAATACTTCAACAAACACCTCAGGAACTGCAAAATGACAAGCGCAAAGGAACTTATGAAATACCCGAATACAATTAATGACCGTTCCAATCTCCTGTCGTGAGGTGTCCCATTGTAGAGATCAGAAACAAGCTCTTTTTTCTGAGGAGAAAGGTTCATAACGATATAGCGTTGGGTCAGATAGGCCACGCATTTTTCCAAAAAATAATTGCAAGTTGCTTCTGGCAGGAGCTTCCTGCTGATTTTTCAGAATTATTAACCTTCCTTTTCAATTGCAATCTTACCATTTTCCTAATAAAACCATGAAATGTCTTCTTCATTGACACCTAGGATTGCCTGAACTTTCTTTGGAAGGGTTATTCTCAATGAAGAACCTCTTTTTGAAACATGCGATATATCTACCAATTGTTGCATTGAATGGTATTGTTGAGGTAAACTATAGAGATGACATTATGCTTTAGCTAGTAAATTATCGTCATGTGAGTATAATAAAGTTTATATCTTTGAAACAGTAGCTATCATGGGATAATAACAGACCCTTGAAGTGAGAAGATTAAAGTTGAGATGACATTGAAGTTCGATAAAGCCACCAAGAATACATATGTCTTCGTAGCAACCAAAGAAGATGATCCTATACCAACTGTGTATGTTCGGAAGTCGGCATTCCAGAAACAGCCTGAAAAAATTAAACTGACTTTGGAGAGCGAGTAATTGCCAAAAGTCATCCTCATTGGTTACGATATAAAAATCAAGAAAATCCGGGAAGAGGGTTATAAGCCTCTTGAAAAATTCGACGGGAAAAATGATTTCTTTCAGATTTTAAGCAAGTACCTCTCTGATTACCAACCAATGACACCAGGTTCACCGAATGTGATTAAAGTTAAACAAGCCGATCAGAAAACTATAGGGTTCGATGGATTCACCGCAGAGGCCAACAGCAGAACAATCTTTGGTACAGTAAAAATAGGAGAATATGGTTTATCTTACGGGTTAGTAAACGTCAACAATCAAAATCTCACACACAATAGGACAATAGACGAGACAGATTCTTTTCCAATTCATTTTCTTTTCAAGATTCCTGATATGAATAACACTCTCCGATTCACAGGAGTTGCTGTATTCGAAAAGTTTAGAAATAGAGGAGCTAAAGGGCTATTCGAGTCACATTTTGAAGAATATTTTAGGAAACTGTTCCCAGACTACCTGTTGATGATGAGACCATTGGTACCTGAAGAAGTAATGGACTCTCTGACACGGGGGAAGATTAGTGAGGTGACTCTAAAATCGCCCGGCTTACCTGGAAATGTAGAAGATTTCTATTACAAAGGCGAAAAAGAGGATGAACGAGCGAAGTTGACCTACACTTTTCCCAAAACCGGGGCAAGAAAGAAGATGAATGACTACCTCAAGGACGTTGTTGGCAAGAAACAATCAATGAATGGCGTTCTCGTTGGGGATTGGTTTGAAGTTGCCGAGATAAGTGCCAAGGTAAAGGTCGATGGTAGGGACGAAACAATCATTATCAAGGAGGAAAAGGAGCTTATTGTGCCGGGTCTTGATGTCACAAAGAATGCTCGACCTGGAAAAAATGGGTTCCCACCCCCAGAGGCGGTTCGAAGAGAATCGGATAAGTATTTAAAAGAACTCGAGAAAAAGCTAATGAAGGAATTGTGAATGGCGAGGGACTAAATGCCCTCAAAATTTTCCATAATAGATATATTGCGAGATGAACTTAGTACTTTACGCGATTTTTCTAGTGGAAACCTTAGCAAAATAGACATCTTCGTAAATCTCTTTTTTCCAGCAATGCTATCTATAATGTTTGTCTCGTTTGATAGGCTAATTTCTGGTTCTATGATTAATTCTATTTTAACAGCGTTTTCTGTATTTGCTGCTCTGTTACTTAATTTAATGATTCTGGTTTACACCATAGTCTCAAGAGAAAATAGCAAGTCAGAAGAAACCAAAAAGGACAAACTGAAACTAATGTTGCTCAAAGAAACTTATACGAATATCCAATTTTCAGTTCTAATGTCGGTTTTCATTATCATATGCCTTTTGCTAATCTTATTCCTACCCAGTAGCAAATATATAAATGTCACACTTTCACTGCTTATCTATTATTTTATCTTCGTGTTCATTTTTACAATATTAATGGTTCTTAAACGAACCCACATCGTAATGAAGCAAGAGATTTCATCCTGACTCTTATGATTTCCACCAATAGCCGCATCTCCATTTATTTACTTTCCCTGTAACATAAACTATTGTGGGTGTAAACGCCAACTGAAAATTGTCTAAAATCAAAGCACAAGTAATAGGTCAAAAATTACAACTATGTTTCTCAACATTCTCTGTTTGCAATTAGAAAGTTAATTCTGTCGAAAGAATAAATACTTAGTGTTTAATTATGGCATTTCTTACCTCATAATTGAGAGATTATGGGAGAAAGCCCCCATTTCACTCTAATATATTGTCGAAAAAATTCACAGATTAGCCCATTAGGCGTTTAATATTGAGGTTATCTAAGTCTAAGTCGGGAATCTTCCAAGATACGACATTCGGATTTTCAGTTTCTTCCAATATCTTAGGTTCTTGCCCCATTCCTATAAAAATAAAATCTTTCTCTTTCGCTTCATTGTAGTCTGTGTTCCTCCTACAGAATATATATACCCCTGAGTTTAGGCGTCCAGACTTTAGGAGTCTTCTTATGTTCCTATTATTCACACCTTGGCGAAGTGGTGTACTCCACTTAAGTCTCCCATCTTTGTCAATGGTCTGTACTATTCCATTGTAGGCTGCGTCACTGCCAAGGGTCGCGAAAAGCACAAACTGGTCTGCATTCGAACCAAATCTAATTACCCCATTTACGCCCCATTTTCCGCAATAATAATAAAACGCCGAATCTGGGTCTAGCTGGTCATGCACTTCTTTCTTGGTGTATTTATTATATCTCTTAAGCTCCATCCTGAACTTCCTAAAGACGGGGAATTCCCGGCTCATAAATAACAACGATATAATCAATTTATTATTTTCTATCGAATTTAATTAAATCTTTTACTAAGATATAAGTCTCATTCATTGAAATTTTAAAAAAAATTTTGTGGGCAACAATTTATAGTTTTGAGAACATTACTTTTCCCTGAACGGGAAAAGAATGTGTCTTGAAAGGAAGATCGTGTCAGATCATGATCACAGAAGCTGGAATATGTCCAGGATAAAATCAAGAGATACTGGGTTAGAATTGAAAGTGAGACACCATCTATTCCAAAGTGGATTTCGGTATAGAACTCATTCTGACCTGCCAGGCAAACCGGATATAATTATTATAGGCAAAAGAATCGTTATATTTGTGAACGGTTGTTTCTGGCATCACCATGGGTGCAAACTCTCAAAAATTCCCTCGACAAATACAGAATTCTGGACCGAAAAGCTCCTAAGGAACGAGGAAAGGGATTTGCAGAATCACATAAAGTTGATAAATAGCGGTTGGGAAGCGATCGACCTTTGGCAATGTGAATTAAATAATTCTTTTTTTGATACCATGGATTCAGTAGAGGAACGAATAAAGAACAAACAAGTCAAACAAAATCGGTTATAAGAGTTCAGGGAAAATTTTTAATCAAATCAAGTCTTCATTCTCTGTGCAATTTGTAGATGAGAAAGTTGTCCCATTTCCTCCGCCTGTAAATAATAAATTCACTTTCGTAGATTTGTTTGCAGGCATAGGAGGATTCAGAATCGCTTTGCAGGACCTCGGCGGAAAGTGTCTGTTCTCTTCTGAGATAGATAAATACGCAGCAGAGACTTACACAACAAATTTCAGAGATATTCCCGTAGGAGATATCAGAGAGATCGATGCATCGACTATACCCGATCACGATGTATTGGCAGCCGGATTTCCCTGTCAAGCTTTTTCCATTGCCGGAAAACGTGGAGGTTTTGAAGATACGAGGGGGACGCTGTTTTTCGAGATAGCAAGAATTATCAATAAAAAAAGGCCGAAAATATTCATTCTGGAAAATGTGAAGGGATTAATGAGTCACGATAAGGGAAGGACTATCTCTACGATTCTGGAAGTTCTTAGAACTGATTTAGGATATACCGTACCTCCTCCAAAGGTGCTGAACGCATCAGATTTCGGTGTCCCCCAAAGGAGACAGAGAGTTATAATAGTGGGCTTCAGAGAGGATTTGGATGCAAGCGTTTTCAACTACCCTGCTCCGCTTAAAACTAAGTCTATCATTAAGGACATACTTGAAAAAGAAGCGGTTTCCGTGAAATACTACCTGTCAGAAAAGTATCTGAAATCACTTAAGTTGCATAAGGAAAGGCATAAGAATAAAGGTAACGGATTCGGTTATGAAGTGAAGAAAGATTGTGATCTGGCCAATGCTATTGTTATTGGCGGAATGGGTAAGGAACGCAATCTTGTCAAAGACGAGAGATTGACTGACCTTAAGCCAGTTACCAACATAAAAGGAAAAATCAACTCGGAGTATCTTAGGAGAATGACGCCGAGAGAATGGGCAAGATTGCAAGGTTTCCCTGATAATTTTGTTATTCCCGTTTCTGACGTCCAAGCTTATAAACAATTTGCAAACGCAGTTCCAATTCCCGTTATAAGGGAAGTTGCAGATAGGGCGCTGAAAACACTGGAGATGCATAATTTTGCCTTTACAGCGTAACAGGGGCGAATGGTCTGAAATCTATGTGGCGTGTTCTCTCGTTGCCAATGGTCGATTGGAAATATTCGGAGATGGAAATTATTTGGTTACTGGGATTTCTTCAACATCGGGAGATTATTCTATAGTAAGAAATGGCGGAGAAGCTATAGTAAAGAGGCCGCTGAGTGAAGAATACTTAGACGTATCTCTGTTTGAATATGCCACAGACATAATCAGAGAAGCGATTATAAGAGGGGCTGACGGTGGGGGGAGCTTTCCCATAGAGGATTTGCAAGATTTTGAGAGTAGAGCCGGACTTGACCAGATTAGGGGAGGCAAAAGCAAAAAAAGTGATATTCGAGTTCACCTCAAAGATCGGTATTCAGGGCAGGTGGAAATTCGCACCTTCAGTATTAAGTCATTAATGGGGGCTTCTCCTACTCTCTTCAATGTCTCTCATTCATCGGCAATTACTTTTCAAGTAATGGGAGCCTCCCATAGAGACTTAGTTTCTAGGATTAATGGTATAGGCACTGTCAAGGAAAGAATAAGGAGATTGTCAGAACTGGGATTTAGATTCAGACTGGTTGAATTTTCCAGTGATATTTTTAAGTCAAATCTGAAAATGATTGATACTTTATTCCCAGACTTGTATGCTTGTTCCATTTTGGCATATTATATGGGCAGATCAAGCAACTTAAAAGATGTTATATGGCGATTATCCGAAGATGAACTTCACCGTGCATGTGAAATGTGTGATTCCAGCAATTTTAGACATATGAGTTTAGAGCTGAAATTTGGACAATTTTTATACGACATTACACTGGGTATGAACTCAGCAACCAAATGGGATGGGAGATGGGACGTTGACGGAGGGTATATAATAGTTGAAGACACCGGTGAAATTGTTGCTCATCCCTTTGTGAACGAACAGAATCTTAGGGATTTTCTTTTGAACAATACAAAATTTGACACACCTAGTACGAGCCGTCATGATTTTGGATTCCTTGAAATTAGCGATTCAGGTATCCATTTCATCAAATTAATGGCACAGATAAGATTTTTGTAAATAATGCATCATCTTTTTATATTTTAATTTGAATTCATTTGCAGCCTCTCATAATACTTAATCTTGACATTACTGTTTCAGTAAAGTTCAATGGTCACGAGAGAGATTGATTTGTCTACAGTTAACCTGACGATTCATAAGGAATGAGCTTAGGACCCCTAATTGGAGACAATATTGTCTTATAAGATTTCATGCTTCCTGACTCTTTTCCATCCATTTCTCATACATCTCCCTTGGTGTCATATACCCTATTGCTGAATGTATCCTTTCCTCGTTGTAGAACATCATGTACCGGTCAATGAT
>JAJZXP010000060.1 GCA_021806345.1 Thermoplasmata archaeon
TCCTGTGTTATGTACATATGATGCTTCACGATTGAGTCATACTATATGTTGATAAGTGGATGCCATGTAAAGGAGGAAAAACAATCTAAAAAGATGCATGTTTATTGAAGATGTGGAAACAATATTTACGATAAAAAGAGGACAGGACAAGGCTGATCAACCTCCCTATCTGACGAGGGAAATAGTATTGTTAAGAATGTGCAATGCGTAAACGTCTCTTTTATGCTTTAATTGCATTTCTACAACGCTATCCACTCTAACGTTGTTTTTATAAGATCTGGACCATGAATAATGGTGGGATATCAGAAAAGGTTTCAACAGTTGATCGTGGTTTATCTGCAAAGGCATGGAAAAACATCCAGGGATTCAAATCATTTATCATTGTCCATTGACCATGACGTACCTGCATACTTTCAATTTCCCCCATATTGCACAAAACGTGCTGCCTCTCTTGGAAGTATACTGCAGGAATCTAAATATTCCAGAATTGTTCCTGTTACTAATCCCAAATTCTACTCAAGCAAGACTACAAAGATTCCTAATGATTCGCGATATATTATACATAAATTTGATTGAAAGAATCTCGAAATCACATCAGAGAGTAATTTAAGCAAAAAGCGTTTCATGTTCCAGGATGATATAATGAAATCAAAAACTTCCATAGATCTGGATAATGATAATTTTGAGAATATGATATTCACAGATCACACACGCGAGTGACTGCCATTTGCAAGGATAATTATTCAGTAGATTATAGTATCAACTATAAACCGAATAATATATCTTACACTTGGATCAAAGAAATTGGAAACAGGTAAAGGAATACCTATTATGTAAAAGGGCAAAATTTACAATTTAATTTTTGCGGTTACAGATCAAATAAGAGTAATATATTGAAAGTATATATTTCATTGATAAAGAATATGGAAATTGATTCTGGAATTCAAGATATTTCTGGTGTTTCCTCCGCTCTAACGCTGGCGAAGAAGTTGGTATTCTGGAGAAGAGGGCAGTTCGTAGGATTGGGGGTTGTCATACTTGGATTTGCGATATTTATTTACGGGCTCTCTCAAACCAAGAAAGTTGTGGTGAGCGAATCGTCTCCTGATTACTCCTGTTACTCAGTTTCTTATTATAATCTCATTCAATTGCATCCTTTTATATTCATACCTCTCCTTTTATTTACTATCACTGCCGGATATATCGTAATACTTCTAGGGGCAAGTCACTTGCGGAGGATTATTTGTGAATTTGCCGGCAAAAGCCTTGCTGATATGTCACGTAATGAATTTCGTAGTTCCTATATCAAACTGAAGGAGAAATATAAATCCATGAAAGAGGACTCAACCGAGTTATCATAATGGATTCCAGTCATGGAACTTTCTTTACATCGAAAAGGGGCTCACTTTCTTAGGCATACATACTTATTACATCTGCATCATGAAAGAAGCAACTGCTAATGCAGATGTGGGTAACATTTCTTTCCCGAATCTCCTGCAAAAGCTAATTCAAATTTGTCCATTTTGAGTTACTGAAAAGTATCCATAAATATGAGACATAGTTTCCCAAATGTTGTGTAATCTTGAAGGACAACTCTCCTGGAACATCTCCCCGATCTCGTCTTTCCTTTATAGAATCCCCTGATATTCCTGAGAGACCATTTCTCATTTATCTCGGCCACCTCTAGATATATGATCTTCATGGCACTCTCCTCTAATATATGTCAAAGAGGGCATTCTGGAATTCATTGTCTCTGTATCTTGATACCCCCTGATCATTGATCTTCCTATATTGCGTTCCAAGGTCTCTTTTATAATTGTCTTTCCTTATGCCTTCATTTTCCTCAAGAAAGGCCATAATCTCTCCCTTAAACAGAGATTCCAGAAACTCCTTCACTGTCGATTTAACTATTTCAGATATCTTTTATCCATTTCTTCCATTGGTTATTGCCTCTTGTGAGGTTTCTGGGGGTATCTTTTCCTTTTTCATGAAATTTACTCATGATCTGGGACTGATCCCTGTTACTCTTACACAAAATCCGGGATACTATCACATTAACTATAATAAACCAAAAAAATTCATATCCGATACAGATTTCTATATAGTTGTTAAATCAGAGTATTTACCATGACCTTACCATATGAAATCTTAGAAACCCGTGGATAAGCATTTTGAAATTTTTATTGAGAACGGTCTCAAGATGTTCAAGTAGAGTTTCAATGGACCGGTCGAGATTTAATTAAAGAATTAAGCGAAAACTGATGAGCACACTGAAATTAAAGCACGGTTGTTTATTTAAGGGGACAATGATCGTCCTAAATAAAACGAATTTAAGCCGGAGGAGAGTGCCAACTTATGAAGCTTTTCATCTCCAGTGTAAAACTCGTTACATCCAGCTTCAATAGCACTTGTAATCTGTAAGGCATCGGCAACATAGATATGGTGTTTTATCACAACATCCCAGCTGCTTTCCAGTACGCTTTCCGATAAGGTGATTATCCTCATTCTGCTTATCTTCTTGAGCCTCGCAGTCTCATTAGAGAATCTGCCCATAACTTCATCCAACTGTTCGCTTGTAATTCTTTTCTGTCTGTGTGCCCTGTCAAATAGTCCAATAACCTCTCCAATATTCCAGGCATTAAAAGAAAGCAGAATGTTTCCCAGATAAGCTTCACTGTATTGTGCGCGAATAAATTCCGAGCCAGTTTCATACACATACCTCTTTACTATTGCGCTGCTGTCAAGATATACGACTTTCTCTGTCATCCCTCATGCTCCTTACTAGGTCAGATATCTTGCCCTTTGGTTTAATCGGCTCAAAATCCAGTTCAGATTTGCCATAGCTGGAAAATTTCATCAAGGATTTGTATAAATTTAAATACAGCTAGTTTTCGATAGCATCCTCTAGGATGACGCTTATATCCTTACCTCGCTGTAATGCGAAATTCTTAAGTTCCATCCAAATCTGTTTGTCTATGGATATACTCGTTTTCACTTTCATTTAAATTTAAATGGTATATT
The DNA here is from genome assembly GCA_021806345.1 of Thermoplasmata archaeon. The sequence goes on from JAJZXP010000060.1 coordinate 3,022, forward strand.
GGTATAAGACTATTTACCTTCATACCAGAACTATGGGTAATGAAATCCTTCCAAAAACAAATAGAATTGATTGCCATAACACTAAGAAGAATACTCTCCAACAAAAGCAATAGGGATAAAATAAAAATCTGTTATAAGAAAACATTTTGTCCCAAGCGCCTAAATGACACCTATCTTAGCCATTTCACAAATCAAAAAGGAACGTATCTTCATTCTTGCGCCCTTCGAGTTTGCTTTCACTGACATCCATGAATTAAAGGGTTCATCATCGCAAGCCAGATTGAATCACGTGGCAAAATTGTATGAGTCCCGAGTCTGGATATCAATTCAAATACGCTGTGGCCTGGATTTCTTGATAATTATCCTAATTATCTTAGCATTATGACCCACTTGCCTATTTCTCACCATGGAACAAAGGGAAATTGGAATTCAAAGATCATGAGCCAGTTTGTAAATCCGAGCCATTGGCTCGTATTATTTGGACAGGGGAATCCTTATTGCCATCCCCAGCCACGATGTGATATCCGAAATCTTAAACAAAGACAACAAAGTCTCAATTTGCACTGAGGCTTCAGGGATTGACCAGTACATTTTGCCTGATGTGGGCACTTCCCTGAGGAGCAAAATGCATTAAATGGAACGGTCTGGATTCGCTTAAAATATTAATGGAATACCATGGGCAACGTACCGTCAGCCTATTAAATATTCCTGGAAAACTGCGCATCTATGCAGTTAGGTTCCGTCTGCCAGTATTAAATCCAGGCAAACGTCAGGCAAGAAGACGTGCACATTTCCGCGACGATGATCTACGGTAAGGGTGTGTGCGTCAGGACCGGTTTGTATTTTCTCTACAAAGTGGAGAGTATTTGTATCAAAGACATCTATTACTCCAGGATCCCCCACCGCAACGTAAAGTCGATCCAAATTCCGGTTCAGCCAGATTACATCCGGTGGTCCTGTCAGAAGCCCGAGAACTTCTGTTGCACCAGTTCCTAAGTTAAGGCCGATTAAGATGCCTTCATCACAGGCGCAATATAGTGTGTCTTCTTTCCTATTCTGTTCGAGTCCATGTGGCCCTCTAGCCGGGATGTTGAACGTTCTGGAAACCTTAGAAAGATCATCGGCCCTAACGGAAACTATTGAAGGTGGATCAGCAACGTTCACGAAGAATGAATCCGTATCTGCATTATAAAGTGCCCATCGAGTTCTTCCCGGGAGCTCGATCTTTCCTATTACTTTCCCGCTGCTGGTGTCTATGAAGGTCAGAGATGGTGGGGCATTGCTCTTTTCTGCATTGCCGACACCTGCAACCATGAGGATGTTTCTTCCCTCATCAAATGCCATGCCATTTGGCCTGACCCCGGTAGGGACGCGAAACTTCTCTATGGCTTTTTTTCCATCAAGAAGGAATACACTTGCAGTATCCTCCCCCCTATTAGAAGTGAATAGGAGTCTTCTTTTCGCTGAAACCCAAACTCCAGCCACTCCCTTATGCCCTGTGATGGAGTACAGGAATTTCTCAGCACTTAGATCAATGACGTCCACTGCATCGTTCGATGGATGGGCTACGTATAAAAGATCGGACACCTCATCCACGGCAGCATGGTCAAATTCGCCACCATCCAAGTGATGAGGGAGGGAGACACGTTTTACTTCCTTGAGCGCCATTACTACATTTTGCTCCTTTAAATTACGCAGGCTCAGTTGCCGGAGTGCTCGAGTTTTCCGCCTTCCTGTAATCTCCATTTACAGTATGCGTATAATGCATCATACAAAGGAAATTGCAATTTCATGTTCTCATGGTCGTCCTTTGCAATTCTTCTGAATCCGAGAGCTGCTGCTTCGAGGCCTGGTCCCTCTGGCTTTGCATCTGGGGGTTCTGCATCCGCAGATCTTACAATCTTTGCGAGTTCGAGCAGTGCCGGATCTTTGAGAGCGTACTTCTTGATGATGGCATCAAAGCTCACGTACTCGTAACCATTTTCTTCATAATGCATCAATTCCGCGCCTGGGGTGTCGAACGGTGTAGCATTATTCTTCTTCGCATACTCCAACACCTCTTGAGCCGGAACAAAAAAGAACTGAGCTTCTTTATCGACAAATCTAGTAATCACCCACGGGCATGCAATCCTATCCACTTTTGCTTTTTCTCTAGTAACCCACTTCATAGTAGTCAACCTACTTAGGCAGTAAAGATATACATATATAAATATTTCTTTACTCATTTATGCCGAAGAGCATACCGCAGGGCATGAAAGTTGGAGCAGTCTCACTATGGCTCCTCCTCTTATCCGAAAGGCCAATGTATGGATATGAAATGATAAAGGAACTGGAAAAAAGGTTCTCCGGATTCTGGAGACCAAAGACTGGCACGATATATCCCTCCCTCGAGAAACTCGAACAGGATGGATTTGTCACAAGTAGCGTGGAATTCAAAGATAAGCTACCTGGCCGTAAGCATTATGCCTTAGTAGACAAGGGGAACAAAGAGCTCAGGCGCTCTATGGTTCACTGGACAAAAATGACCGAAGTACTCGAAAACTACCGCGAGATGCACGAGTCAATTGTGAGGCACAGGTTAGATGTGAATAAGAATGAGTTAGCAAGTATTTTGGAAAACCTTGTATCAGCTCTAAGGAAGGAAGTAATCGACACATCAAGTATTTTCAAGACTGAAGAGCGTGTAACAATCACTCCCGTGGAGCCTTTGAGATTCAAATTCGTGTATGCTAAGGAAAATCAAAAATTGGAGATGCATATAGAGATCGAGTGGACCCTAGGTGATAAAAGCTAAAAATCAAAATCGATATCAATAACGTGATATGGTTCAAAGATATGCTCCGGCATCTCCATCTAGGTGTGGATAGGGCCGAGTCGAGATCTCCATAATATATCACATCTCCCTGCATGGAACAGTAGGTCAGCAGAATGGAACAAAAAGGAGTTTCATGGGAATGGACCGGTCGATGTTTGATCAAAGTTTTAAGAGAAGACTTAAAACCACAGATTTTTAAAATCTTATCTTCTTAACAGGTATATGACTACCCAAATCATAATCATGCAGGGAGGCGAGGACGTTAAACGGAGGACCAACGAAACCCTGTTCAAGGACGTGAGGAAGTTATCAAGTTCAGGGAAAATCCTGGTTATACCATGGACTTCGGATTCTCTTGAGAAGGAAGCTGAATATTCTGAGGTGCTCCGTGACTATTTTTCACATTGCGGCTTTGAAGAGATATTGTTTCTGGCCAAAACCGATCCTGAAAACGAAATACAACGAAAATTCTCTGAGGTAGACACCATTTACCTTCCAGGTGGAGACACTGAGGCCCTATATCGCGAGTTAAAACAGAGGGCTTTGCAGGATAGGTTATTCGAGTTCCCAGGCGTAATAATCGGTAATTCTGCCGGGGCAATTGTACTTTCGAAAGGAGGGTGGGGTGACGGAAAATTCTACACTGGTTTCGGCCTCGTTGATTTCTACGTTTCTGTTCATTACAAGCTCAATGCAGCTCACGTTGCAGAAACGAAAGATGCTATTAATGTCAACATTCCTGAAAATATGTGGGTCACGGTAACAAATGAAAAATAATCAAATCCGGTAACACTTTTCCATGCTCGCATATCAGAAATCAAGAGGATAGGCAAGCAGCAGGCTGAAGGAATCGTTAAGGAGGGAACATGAGAGAATTGGAATTCTCAATGGACCGGTTAGGATTTGATTAAAGTTTTAAACGAATATCATGAAATATGATTTTCAGACGAACAATATGTGCATTGGTGAAGTGGATTGTTTGAACTGTAGTCATGACAGTTTACCGTTAAATGTTTATATGGTATTTGCATTAGCATTCATGGTCAAAACCACTATCAACCTGGACGAAGAAATCTACGCTGAAATCGTCAAAGA
>JAJZXP010000193.1 GCA_021806345.1 Thermoplasmata archaeon
ACAACATGCAGCTTCTCCAGTTCCAGAATCATTTTTTCCAGGGAATACTTCCTCATCAGGCCTGATGAGATCATTTCCCTCATGAGCGCCGTCCTTATTATGAGCGATATGAAGAATATGAACAGCATGCCCCTGATTGTCGATTCCTTCCTTACCCTTATGGGAAATATGTCCATATCCGTTTTCAGTATACGAAATGCCTTCTCAATGCTGTCCCTGTTACAGTATATGGAGAGGCATTCCAGTGGCGTGTATTCACCGTTATACACGAGCAGGAATCTCCCCATCCTGTTCTCTGCTGCCGTTATTGCATTGTTCCTTGCCCCTGTTTTGATTTTGCCATCCTCAATCCTCCATGTGAAGTATTTCCCGTAATGCGATGCAATGGATTCTATCGTTTCTCTCACGTTTGGCCTGATCTGTAATTTTTCAATTGCGGATCTCTTCTCCGATAGTTTCCTGTGGAAATCAGACAGTTCGTCACTTTCCCTCTTCCTGTTATGATAGAAGTATCCCTTAAGGTGCAGATCATCCATGGTGAATGATACCTGTTTGCAGAATACTGGCTCATTCTCATACATAATTACATTGTCAGCCCTGTCCACAGATCTTGATGCAGAAGAGAAGACATTCTTCACCGCTTTGGGGACGAGGGATGCTGCTATGATGAATGAATCATCCTTCAATAAATTCAGGTTCTCATATGAGAAGAATCCCCTGTCAAGGATGATCTCAATCTTCGGAATAAGTTTCCTGATGCCCTCAACAGTCCTCTTCAGAGTGACAACATCCGGAATGCTCCCGCTGTATATCTCAAAGAACAGCGGGATGTTTCTCGATCTTTCCATGACCATGCCCATGTTTATCCTCTCGGGATAAGGGTGATCCTTGGCATGGCCGTATTCCAGTATCTCCTCTGGCCCGTACGATGGCAGGGATGTTATATCATAAAGCAATGAATTTCCGGGATTGATCCTTGATATGAGATCCATAGAGAACAGCCTGTAGAGATCCGATTTGCCTATGCGATCAAGGAGTTCTGATATCCTCTGCGATTTCAGATCAACGCTCAATGTACGGGACAACGATGTTCCGGAGAACCATGCATCAATGGATGACAGCGGAAGTGGACGGACAATCTTTGATACTGCAATGGCAATGATCTCTTTTGATTCAGTTTCAGTGAGATGCTTCTCCAGCATTTCCTCAATGCCCATTTCCCCGACAATCTTCATTATTGGAATGAACGGGCCATGTATGAGGCTTCTCATGGGAAGGACGCTCCTGATCTTTTTTATCTCTCCGTTATCCTTTCTGCCAACATACCTGTAGTGGTAGCTGGTGTTCCGTATCTTTGAATTGTAGTATGGTATCCGCTCATACACGTATGTTTTCCCTTTCACAACCTTCTCGATTGTCTGATTCTTTGATGTAATGGTGGGAAATACCACCATTATAAATAAGCTTTGCTTTTATTCATGAGCCAATGAATTATGAATAGATCAGAAATTAATGGTGGTAAGAATCCGGGAGTTCAGGTTATCTCCAAACATATACGACCTCCATGTAAGCTTTGAGATGTCTCCGATTCTGCTAATTTTGGGAGTGAAAATGTAAAAAGGATTAGTCATAGTAGTGGAATGGATTATGGATTTTTATGCCAGGAATCCGTGCAAAATCCTTTTCGTTTTCAGTTGTTATCTGGGTTAATCCGTTCTCCTTCATTGTTTCTGTTATAAGTGAGTCTAAAAAAGGTGCTCTAAATGCCTTAGATGTGTCCAAGGCAGCCTGCACAGTTATGTGATTATAACTAATTTTTAGCCAGTTTGTTGAAGTTATGAAAGACTCGACAATCACTTTTGCCGTGTTAGATTTCACGTCAAGTTTACGAGTAAGAGCATTATACAATTCCACAAGGATCTGGTTGGAAATGACACCTTTAGCCTCACCCATGAAAACTTTGCTTATTAGTAACTTGCAAGTATTTCTCTTTTCGGGCTCAGAAAGATCATATGCATAGTAAAGCACGTTTGTGTCATAGAAAATCTCATCTTTCATGCAAATCTTCCCGATTGAATTTCCATTTCTTCATCTCGATTCCATTTTCCAGAAGTCTCAAATTTTCCTTGAGCGTATCATTGTTGTCACTTTTGAGCCATTCTTCCAGTGCCTCGTTCATTGCCTTTGCAAGGGAGCCTTTCTTATTTCCATATTTCAACTTTGCCCTTTCTTTGAATCTCTTCTCAATGGTTTCATCAAGATTTATTGTGATAGTCTTTCCCATAGTATAGTAATTACTTTACATACTTAAAACATTTACATAAAACATATTTACGTTTATATCATACAGTTTAAAAAACCTGCTTAAATATTTATGCAGCCCCTTCACTTGACTTTACACGGTTCATTGGATTGGTTATCTGGCGATGCCCCACTTTTAGGTCTCCACACATCATTGATGCTGTAGTGCCTATGCGACAAAAATCAACTCAAGCCTTTCTGCAATTTTCAGAGCTTCTTTGTCACCTCCTTTCCCCTGACGATGTACTGAATCCTCACCTGCCCGATCATGTCAGGGATAGAGATCACGATTAAAGGAATCTATGGATTTATTGAGCGAAAAGTTACAAAGTTCGGGTCAGGGGCAAAGGTGGACTGTCCTAAGGAGTTTCTTGACAGGAAGGTTTATCTAATAATAACAAGGAACAAGGAATAGTGTCCCACATATATAGCATCAGAATAGATTAAATATTGTTATAACTATATAACCTCGATGGGTGAAATCCTTTATAAAATACTAAACGAACCTTTCCCACTATCAGCTGACCAGCAAATTGCCATAAAATCGGATTCTAAATACACGAGAATAATAGCAGGCGCAGGCGCAGGTAAAACAGAAACTCTAGCCAGAAAAATTTTATACTACCTTATTTACAAAAAGCTCCCTCCTTCATCTATAGTTGCATTTACATTCACCGAAAAAGCAGCCCAGAGTATGAAGAGCAGGATTCATCAAAGACTGTTAGAACTTGGTGAATCAGAATTGCTTAGAAAGTTCGGTGAGATGTATGTAGGTACAATTCATGGATACTGTTCCAGACTTCTACAAGATAACTACGAATTTTCCAATTATTCTGTACTAGATGAAAATCAGCAAATGGCATTTGTGATAAGAGAAGGATACAACATAGGATTAAACAAGGCTGAATATGGCAAACATGGCTCATACCTAATGCGTTGTAAGGTTTTTATAGCGACCTTGGGTGTATATTATTCCGAACTTATAGATTTAAATTCGTTATCAAAAGGAGATGAACATTTTAAGATAATGTTGAAAAGATATGAAGAAACCCTGATGAAGCACCACAAATTAACATTCGACACCTTGATCACCATGAGTATTTCGAAATTACAGGAAAATAAATCTCCAATAAGCAATCTTAAGTGTCTGATTGTTGATGAATTCCAAGATATTAACAGAGCACAATTTACTCTCATTAAACTTATGTCCCAAAATATAGAGGTTACCATAGTAGGAGACCCTCGTCAAAGTATATATCAATGGAGAGGTGGAGATCCTGAGTTCTTTGAAGATTTCACTAAGGAATTTAATGGGGTACAAACGTATGAAATAAATGAAAATAGACGGAGTCCAAAAGAAATTGTACAAATGTCAAATCGCATTTCTAAATCTTTTTCAAAGACTAATTTTGGTAATATGGCATGGAAAAGGGAAGACCGAGGTTTGATTGGTAAAGTAGAGTTTCTTAATTCCGAGCTCGAAGCGAATGAAATAGCAAAAGAAATCTCTTTCTTGTCAGACAACAAAGAAATCCCATACTCGAATTTCAGTATTCTATTGAGAAGCATTAAAACTTCTGCCGATCCCTTGATCAATGCATTTAAAACAAATAATATACCTTATATAATTGGTGGTAAGGTAGGGCTCTTCAAAAGGGATGAAGCGCAAGCACTCGGTATGCTTATTACTTGGTTGTTGGATGAGGGCTATTGGCAGTTAGATGCCTATGGTAAACAAAGAATAAATGGCGAAAATTTAATAAATGAAGCTTTGTCGAAGTGGAAAGGGGTAGTTCACTACAATTTAGTTGATACCAATGTTAAAAACGAATTAAAAAGCTGGAAAAAGAAAATTTTGAGTTTCATACCTTCAGACAACTATGGTTACAAGGACGTACTGCATGATTTGCTGAACATTTTAGGATATAAGAAACTAAGCCAGGATGATGTTCTCGATGCAGTAGTAATGGCAAATATTGGTTCATTTAGCAATATACTGGGAGACTTCGAGACATCTTTTCGGCTCGGTGGCAGAAGAAGTGGATTTGCCATGGAATTAAAGCATCTTTGTAATTTCTTGAACGGATATGCCTTAATATCATATGATGAACAACCATACGATCAACAAGAAGGACTAAATGCAGTAAACATAATGACAATTCACCAGTCAAAAGGTCTTCAATGGCCCATTGTTTTCTTACCATCCATGATAAACAGCAGGTTCCCATCTAGAAGAACAACTAAGCCAGATAACATTTGGATGATCGATCCCAGTTCTATTTCTAATGAAGGATATTTCGAAAAGAAAGAAAGTGAATTGAGGCTGTTCTATGTGGCTGTTAGTAGAGCAATGAATGCAGTGATACTATCTTATTTTGATAAACATACCAAGCAATCAGCAAAACCCAGTGAATATTTTGATATAATAGATGATTTCTGCAAGCCGGTAAAACAGTTGCGTGATCTTGAATTGAGTAAGTTTACAATACAAGTCAACGATTCGCCAGATGTTATTGAATCATTTCCAGTTAAAGAGTTAATAGATTATGAAATGTGTCCTTACCATTACAGGCTATCTAAAAAGTGGAGGTATATTCAGGGGGTAAATACATTTATGGGATATGGGGAAGCCCTTCATCATATCCTCCAGCAAATATCCCAGAAAATTAAGATTGATGGAAAGCAATACGATGATGCATTAGAAGAGGCGTCTAAAGGATTTTACTTGCCTTATGCATCTCCAGAGTTCAGAGATAAATTACTTAAGACTGTAAAGCAAGAACTCTTAGAATATATAAAAAGCAACGGAGAATATCTTAGAAATGTTCAGGAAACTGAAATGAGGATAGAATTTCCGGCTAAATCTGCAACAATCATAGGAAAAGTAGATGTCATATTGCATTCAAATACTGGTCTTGAAGTCAGAGATTATAAATCTTCAGATACTGTAATGAAAAGAGAAAACTCTGAGTTGCAAGTTAGACTTTATGCAAAAGGATTAAGAGACCTGGGTTGGGATATTGTTAAAGGATCTGTAGCAAACTTGAAGAATAACGAACTTGAGGAAGTAGATGTCTCACAAACACGGTTGAAAAAATCCATGGAACGTGCGGAAGGAATAATAGAAAAAATTAGGTCCCACAAATATGAACCAAATCCTGGTGACTTTTGTCCAAAGTGTGAATATCGAACTATTTGTTCTAAAGCAGCTTAAAATGTAAGACACTCGTTCTTTACAAAGAGAAGGCGAAAATGGAAGAAGAGTTAATCCAATAAGTGATACCGGGCCTTTATTTTAAGGCATTACCATATAACAATTGATTGAAAACCCTTTATAAAATCGATTTGGACAAGAAATGGGCGGTTTTTTTCCGAATTTAAAAGATATATCATTTCTCTTAATGCATGATCAAACAGGCCACTCATACAGCAACATGCGTGTTTCATGAATAAATGTTACGGCGTTTTTTGGGAGGTTATTAGAAATTCTCTCATATTTGCTATATACGAAAAAGTAATAAATTTTACGGAATTTCTCTAGCACTAAGAGGCAACCTAATTCCTCATTCCACAAGATATATGATCGTATCCCTCTATTCTTGTGCTCTGAAACCACATGAACGCTTGAATGCAGTACGGAACTTGTTGTTCAATCCTTCCACAACAGCTGAATTTATTTCAGATCTTATGGTCTCAAGGATGCCATTGAATTATTTTATTCTCAAATCTATCCTTTGTTAGATTTATCTTTCCCGGTTTTGGATATCCAGCCAACAATGAGAAAAATTAGAGACAATAAAAATAGTGACTCGCTAATCCTGAAGATGTTAGATGTGCTATCTGTGTACCCCCCAGAGTAATAGAAATAAAACCCAATTGATACGGTAATAAGAGCAAGCATACCAATATACATAGCAATCGTCATGATCCTGTTTACAGTGTATAACAGCATGGCCAACTCCCCTATCTATCCGTATGACTACCCAATAACACCATTCTCGATTTCTGCTCCTTTGATTCATCAAGATCTGGCATTGAACACTTGCAGGAGTCTCGTTTGCACTCTATAGTTATAACATGACCTGTAGGCCAGTGTGGCGCATGGTATAGCTTTGCCCTTGTAATGTGATGCTTCCATTGCCCTTCATAAAAAACCAATTCGTGACCGCAATTTTTACACATGCCAAATTTTAAACTTACCATATAATCTCCAGTAATGATATACGCTATAAATTTAAGACTTCTCCTATTAACCACCCATGAAAATTTTCTTTGCAACCGATCCCGTCTCTTTTCATTTATTGTGTTAAACCTATAGCAGAATTCGTATTTCACCCACGAATTGGGTATATTATAAATGGAAAGCTTTATTCATGGAATCAGCATGTTTAATCAATGAGTAACATTGTGGATTACGGTCTCCGTGAAGCATATAAGTCCATGAAATCCATGGACAAACTGGCCCAGATTGATCCCATGATAAACTGGGAATCATTAAGACTCATAGTGAAAGAACTTTACAGGAATGATACAGACAAAGGTGGAAGGCCCAACATTGATGAAATCGTCATGATAAAGACTCTGTTCCTTCAAAGCATGTACAACTGTTCGGATGAATCC
>JAJZXP010000113.1 GCA_021806345.1 Thermoplasmata archaeon
ATAATCTTTTATTATTATATTATATTACAATATCATTTTTTTATTTTTTATTACTACAATTTAAATCAAAAAAGGAGATGATTCAATGAAAACAAATCCAGGAAAGATATATGGAGATAAATCATTCTCTGTATCCTCTTACAGGATACTCACAGAACTGCACGATGAAGCCGTAAGGTTTGGTATACCTCTTTCGGAAACACTTACTGAAGCTCTCATTGCCAAGATCCGTGCAAGAGGAGGTTCAGGTATCGAAGCTATGCGCCTTCAGCTTCAGAAAAAGATGGAAGAGCTTGAGCTCCTTAAGAATACAATAAGGGACATTCAGAACAATATAGAACAGGAAGAGGAGAGATTAAGGAAGGTATATGACGCCAGGGAGATCGATCTTACACTGAGACTTGGTCCGGCATATGTCCTGAGGGAACTCTGCAGACATACTACATTTACCATAATGCCCAGGATAAACAGGATAGAACTGGGGGCTCTGGAACCCGGAATGAGAATTGTTGAAAGGAAGGAGAACTATGTCCTGGTTGAGACTGATGAAAAGCACATTCTTCCCGATCCCGAGGGATTTCTCAGGAAAATAAATAGCAACTTTGATCTTGAAATATTGAGAAATGACATAATGAATAACTCCCTCTTCCTTGGATACATTGAAGATTTCAAGCTGAGATATAAAGTCGGAGACTGGAAGACATACATAGTGGACAGACACGCCGATATCAGGAAATACATTATTGAGGAATTGAATGGAAGCAATTTTGTGAAAAATTCAAAGAAAATAGAACCGACAACTCTTCAATGTATCTCTTAGTCATACGATCTAAGGTGAGCCATAGAATAGTAGTATTTATTTGAAAATAGGAACAAAAGTTTAGATGATGAAATTATAGATCAGTTACTAAGGGGGAATTTCAAACTAGGAAGAACAGGAACTGCCTATGTGTTTGGAACAGGTACAGTGTATGATATATCACAGACCCAGGGCATTCCAGGAAAGATGAAACCAATTGAAGAGGATGTTAAAGCAACAACCTTGTATAAAACACTGAAAAAGACTGCAAAGGATCATTATACTGTGGAGGAGGAAACAATACTGAATGGTGCTCGTGGTTACACTGCACATTCAGGTGAAGGGCAGAAAATCGTTGTGATGAAAATACCCGGGGAAGATGTGAACGTTCTTCATACCCTGATCCATGAAATGTCCCATGCAAGACTGGAACATCTTTACAGGAAAGATCTTCCCAGAGGTCTGGCGGAATCTGAAGCGGAACTTTCATCTTATCTGGTTGTAGCGCACTTTGGTTTCGATTTCAAGGATGATTCATCTGCTTACATCAAGGGGTGGCTGGATAGTGCCAAGTCAGAGGGGAAGGATCTGGGAAAGGAAAATCTTGACAGGGTAATGAACAATGCAAGATGGCTGATTAATGAGGTATCGGCAATGCTTTAAGATACTTAATAAAATACATTTGGATTTGTTCAGGAATAATTTTGCTGTTGCCGCAATTCTTTTCTAGAATGCAATGGGAATTATGGATATTCTTAGGATAATGCTATTATAAACAATATCTATAGCTTTATATAATGTCGCAATTGTTAATCTTAATACTTACAGATATTACTAGCATAGCTGCGGCGTTTATTGCAGCTATTCTCACAGTCCGGAGGGAATATGAAAAAGATATTGGTGAGAGATATGAGATTAGGGCAGATTTATACAAAAGAGAACACTTCAAAAGGCTTATTGAAATCATTCCTTCGAATAAGGAAATATATGCGATTTTAACAAACGCTAACTATGGATATACTGGCATTCGCTCTCTAGAGACTCCGGGAATCTCAATTGAAGATAATGAAAAAAGACTGACAATAAAAGTTGAGCAACATTATGTAGAAGATGAAGAGCTTACTTCGCATTTTAAATCTTATAATGAACTTGATGCCACGATTGCAGAAGTAAAAATAAAGGAAGAAAATTACAAAGAGAGGGTATATAAGACACTGAATTCTCTGATGAATGAATTGGCAGAAATTGAAAGCGAAATTGATGGCATAAAATGTGAGGAATCACCATATTCAGCAATGATAACGGTTCGAAAAGTCAGTCCCGTCAATATTGCAGATCCAAATTCTGGCAATGTTAGCTATAATAAGCATCAGATTATAAATTGCATAATACAAGGAATAGAGTTCAGCAAGGAAAGTTTTGTGGATGATGGCACAGGTGTCTTGTCAGATGAATGTCGATTTAGGGTTTTAAGTTATGAAGGAAATAAGAAATTGGAAGTAGGTCAGCTTGAAATTTTTCTAAAAACATGCCAAAAAATTGCAGATATGTATTCTAACGAATTAAGAGGCTTAGAGGCTGATAGAGATGAGATATTAGAAATTTACAAGAAAATATACACAAAATTCATTGAGATAATTCATGCCTTTGAAAGCGGGGTAGCGCTAGAAGGCAGCTGTGATGTATGTAAACGAATAGAAGATGGTAAGGAAAAAAGAAAATTAATGGCTTTCGAGAACTGAAGCAATGTTGCATAACACTCTGGCTCATATTTTCTTGAAAACATCATGTGTGTTTTTTGCGCAGGGCAAAAGCATATCTAATTATAGAAATGTTCAAACATGTTCATTTCATGAGTTCTTAAAGTCGACGAAATTTTACCCCTGGGTTGTATAAACCATAAGTCAAATTTATAAAAGTATAGTTTATTTATTGGTAGGGAAATTATTAGAATGACAAAATCTACATTTTGTCATGTTATGATCCTTCCTTTGCTTCGCTCTTTATATATTCTGCCATAGGGAGCTACCAATTTTTCCTGATGTGTTATTAACAAACCTATTTAAAGACCCAGATAATATCATGTTATGCCTATGCCAATACCAAAAAGCATGATGATACAGTCATCCGGAAGGTCTCTCTCAATTGATTTCTTTTCGGATGAGGAGATCCAGCAGATCCTTAATGAAATCTCGGAAAAAATTAATGCTGACTTGCGAAGGGCCGACAGGCATAAACGGTATTACCTCCTGGTCAAGTTTCTATACAGGACAGGCGGAAGGATAGATGAAATTCTCATGGTCAGGCCATCTGATGTCAATCTGGCCACAAATTCAATCAGACTGAAAACACTGAAACAGGGTAAGGACCGGAATGGGGTCCAGAAGGAAAAATACAGGGTCATACCGCTTCATATTGACCTTAGGGACACCTATATGCAATATCTCCTTGACATGAATATCTCAACAAAATCAGAAGATCCATTATTCCCAATGTCAAGGCAGGTTGTGGATCTGTATTTTAAGAAGTTACAGGGCAAGCTGGGTTTCAGGATTCACGCGCACAAGTTCAGGCATACCTTTGCAGTCAAGGCCATAATGGATAATGTTCCATTGAATGTCCTGCAGCAGTGGCTTGGGCACTCTTCAATATTCACGACAAGCATCTACACGCAGATTACGGGAATGGATACTTCACAGTTCATGGAGAAAATAAAATAAGAAAATAGATATAAGGACAGATATGGAAGCTAATGATTCTTTGAATAATTTAAAAGATTTACACGAGGAATTTTTGAATAGCAGTTATTTTACCGCACTCTCCATCATGACACCAAGAGAGGATTGGGTTTACATTGAAAGAAATGGGGAAAATGTAAGTAAAGCTTATAAAAAAGCAACTAGGATGAACGTATTTAATCTTGTTGTTAAAGACGGGCAAAATGTTTTAGGTTACATTAATGTGAAATACATTAAGCAGGGTGAACATGGATACGACATTGATTGGAAGAAGATGGAAAAGACAGTGGACCACACGGTTTCTGGGACTTGCCATCTATTCAAATTACTAAAGAGAATGGTAAAGGACTCAAAACAAGTAGAAAGGGAGATGAGCCCTTTATATTTCATTCTCCCGTCACAAGCAAATTCCAAGGAACCTATAGGGATTATCTCTTTCTGGGATCTCAACAGAGCTCCCTCCTATATACTGTCATATCCAATTCTTGTATACCTGGAACACACTCTTATCAATAAAATTCAGAAGTCGCATAAAGATTGGGTTGAACACGAGGATTTGTTGGCAAGAATCAGGGACGGAGAAAAAAATGGGAAAAATTCAAATAAATACAATAACTTGAAAGAATTCCTAGAAAATCCTAAGGGTGATTATTCGAAACTTTCTAACTGGTATTTTCCAGAATTAGTATATTTTTACGAAAATGACCCGCATATCGAAACGGACGGGGATGAAATTATAAAAAACCTCATTGAACTTTTGAAGAAAAATTGGAATAATAATACAAAATTCAGGAATATGATTGCACACACCGTAAACCTAATAGTGGATGGTCAGAAGTTTAGAGAGAATCTGGAGGACTTAGAGAAAATTTGGGATTACGGGAAGATTGCATTCAGTAACTTCATAAATCCAAAGTTGAGCTATAGCACACCCATAATAACTGAAAGTAATGTTTCCAAAAAGTCAAAAAATCACCGATAACAAGAGATCAACCGTGCATGGGATCCTCAAATCTCTGTCCGAAAAACCTACCCCTGAAAACTGACTTATTTATTTATATACCCCCTACCCTTGATTTCAGTGTTCAAAAAATAGCTCTCTTTCGAACGTACAGGACAAAATCTATAAAGCAAATTTAACATATTATGCATGATAAGAATGTGTAAAATTGTTTATGAGGCTTTTACAAGGAGTGGTGTGAAATTCGAGTTTAACTTTACTATCAACGATTATTCCTTCAGTCAATTTGGTCCTGATCGGCAGAAGCTAATGCCGTCGTCCATTACCTTAGTAGATACACAAAAGAGTTCAAACTCTCACTGGGCCATTCTGCAAGCCTTCCAAGAGAACGTGCAAGGGCATAACAATGAACTTCTAGTGGATAATATTTGTTCTACAAAGCATAAATGCGGTTCTAAATATGAATTTAAGAAACAACCTCCATTTTACACATCATATCTAGTTGGAAGTTTTTCCGATAGGCCAACCTATGACTGCTCTTATGACGGCAATATAATGTTTTATACCATATTATCTGAAATGGAAGGTGATGTTCTCCAAGATACAGATTCTTTGTTCCGTTGCAAATATTATTGCTCAAAAGGTTTCAAATGGGGTCTGGAAAGAAAAGAATCTAAGGTTAGATCATTACCGGTCAAAAAAATGGAAAGAAATGAAATAGACAAAATCTTAGAGGTTTTTCGTGCGCATTATCCTTGTGCGGTTTTTGTGTCTTGCTAATAAGTATTTTCCGATATCAAGTTTAGCTCGTGTTGCCAAAGTTGCTGAAGCTTAGGTATACTTTTCTTAGAATTCAGTCAAACTTCTGTACACTATCACAATATCCGCGCACATCCTTTTAAGAATAGAAGCATTTTAAGATATATAAATAAATATTACGTATTAAATCATGATTTAACTGGTGCTGCAAATGTTCTGAAAAAAAATATTTGGTAGCTTTGATCTAAAGTAGAAAGAAGCGAATTGAATCCGATAGAGAGGATGTGTTTGCTGTTTATACATAGCGCCCCTCTTTTCTGACTTTGTGCTTTCACGATCTCGAATCTGTGCTGTGCCAATGATGCCCAATATAGTTAGCCATTTCCTTTGCTGTCAGTCTTTGGGTAGTGTTTAAATGTCGTACAAAGAATTCTTCATCCGAGCCGTTCTTTTCTCTAGGCTTTACAAAGATGGGCTCCGGCGAAGCTAGAATGTCTATTCTAGCAACTGTTTTTCTATCTATGTCAATCTTACGCACTTGTACGTTTGGAAAAATATTGTTGCCAATATAGGAACTGATCAGATTCTTCAAATGTTGAAGCCATCCATCCCAACCCTGTTTATTCTCTAACGCTGGATAATCTAACTCTATACCACATACATTCTTATTATCGTCTACGCCAACAAATAACGTTCCACCTTCGGAGTTGGCAAAAGCTGCTAAAGTCTTAATAATACTGTGTTCCACCTCTTTAATTAGTCTGTTCTCTTCTCTGATAAGAGCTTCTTTCAATTTTTTTCTTTGGGAAAGGTCATGTTCTTTCTCTATTGCTTGTTCGATTTTTGTTAAACTCTCTCTATTTAATGGAGTCATTAACGTTGATTTGAATTCAAGTCTGTCAGATTCGTCTTCAAGCATAAATAAAGCAAGTGAGTCGTAAGCGGAAAATCTGCTTTCTTGTATCAATTGTTCTTTAGCCATCTTCTGAGAGCAGAACTTAACAATCTTTTCAAAAATTTCTTTATTTATGGGCCTTATAGAATCATACCATCTGTAGCCTGGTAACATATTTAGAAGTGAACGTATTTCTGCATTCTTTATCCTGGGCGGAAAAAATTTCTCAAAATTGGTCAGTTCCACTATTTGTTCGCCTTTTCTGTTATCAGTCGCGTTTAAGTTTTCCTTTATCACTTCTATCTCAGCGTGACCGATGAATCTGATCTCTGCATTCCACTCCTTTTCTATGATTACTTTA
Organism: Thermoplasmata archaeon; assembly: GCA_021806345.1. Next base: position 6,514 of record JAJZXP010000113.1, read on the forward strand.
GCTCCTATTTCTAAAAGATTACGATTTGGATTCGTCGATCCTATAAAGAATCTAGGTTCGTCAAAATCGAAATATTTCACTTTTCTCATGATAAGATAAGTGTTAACCATACGAGATCACTAGACCTAGGAATCGATCCCCATCACAATTACCGGAATATCAATATCCGCAACACCCCTGTTCTCCAGATCCCACTTTATCTGCTCAAAATAAGAAACCCCTGAGGACATCTGATCAGCCATGTTCTTCATTGGCACGATTTCAATTCCGGCATCAATAACATTATGGTTATGGAAAATGGTCATCTTTGCTGAGACATTGTAGGCCATGAAGGCATACTTCCCGAACTGCACTTCCACACCTAATCTATTCTTCACAAAATCCATCTCCCTGA
>JAJZXP010000002.1 GCA_021806345.1 Thermoplasmata archaeon
TGTTAGATAATGCCAGGCGGATCAGGCACCAGGACAGGAACCGGCCAGGAATTGATGATTGAAAGCATATTGAAATTCAACCAGTATAATTATGAAAAACAGGTTTTTATAGGGAAACAGCTATTCAATAACAGATACAAAGCAGATTTTATTATAAACAATTCAATCATTGTAAGCCTTAAATGGCAGCAAGTGGCTGGAACCGCAGAACAGAAGGTGATTTATGAAATAGCATCATTAATAAAAATAATAGAATTTTCTGATATTTACACGAAGGCTTACCTGGTAATAGGCGGCAATGGGTTCTCATCTAACAGCAAGAATTACCTTTTCAGTCAGGAACATAGAAAGATATTAAAAAACGGTGATTTGGTGGAAAATATCAGCGTTGAGGATTTCATTGCAAGATTAAACAATAAAAGTATATGATTTGTTTTGTGTTTTCTGGGCAAACATTACAGGAAACCATTCAAGAAACCCGGAATGACAAAAAGCAGAATTCTGAAACTGATAAATGAAGGAACAGAGATGATGCTCAATGATTCACTGCCCGATACCCCATACAATGATAAAATGATGGATAAAGCCAATGAAGTACGAAGCATGAATGTTTATTAACCAGAAATTACGGTAATGTTAAAGAAAGGTATTTATATTGGAAACTCCTAAGTAAGTAGATATGGTAGACCAAGACAAACTAGAAAAATTTAAAGTCGTATTTTCAAGCTATAACGAGGTTAATAACTTGGATCGCTATGAGGACAGTAAGGCAGAACGTGGATTGCAAGCCCTTGCTTTTATTGCCTTGTCGGGAGTAACGATATTTGCAGCATCACTGTATATTTTAACTATTCTTTACAAAAATTTGGTTTTATTCATAGTTTCTTACACTTTCTTTGGTATATTCATTGTGCTAATCTCTATAGGAACTATATTTATCCTGTATGGTATCAAACCTAGGTTCAATGATTATCCAAAGGCACGGAAAGGATCAGAGCCTGAATCCATTTTCTTCTATAAGAAGATAATTGAGTTGACGAATGATAACTGGAATAATTTTCTTTCTAATATTACTATAGATGACTTGCTTGACAAAGCCACCAACGACTTAATTAAAGAAACGTATTTGATAGCGGGAAAAATTAAAACTAAGGTGAAGTGGTCAAACTGGGGTTTTATGTGCTACTTGTTATCAATAATTTTCATGGTTGCAATGGCAATTGCAATGGTTATATTAGCTGCTGTTTCGGCGTAATTTGTTTACTGCAATTGTTCTGTAATTATGAATACAACCATATTTTTAGTTGTCTCAACTGCTCCCCGATCTTCCCTTTAGTCTTTTCTACTTTTAAGTCCACTGGCAGAACATTTTTATAATGTTTTCCACCGAATACCATGATATCACTATACGGTTCCACTATTCTCCTCAGATCATCGCCAAGTATCTGTCTGTATATCTCTGAAGCTTCACCCGTCATCATGCAATCATATGGCTCTATCTTATCCCTTTTGTCTATCAAAGCGTACTTTGCAGAGATTATCTTGACGTCCAGATGGTTGTGGCTTTTGTAATATTTTTTTATAAGCTTGAATGCCGTACCATCGTATACGTTAATGGCTTTTCCAGGTTTGGAAGTCTTTTTTTTGCTGCATGAAACAATCAGCAACTTTCTGTTTTGTTTCCGGTTTCTTGTATCATCAAAGATTTCAGGTTTTGGTTTAGCAGCGTTTTCCCAGAACTTATCTATGTAATTCAGTATTTCGGATCGAATATATTTTCTGGTTTGCCCGAACCTATTACCACGCCTGTCAGACTCTTCCTTATTGTACTTGAATATCCAGCCCTTATAGTCGGCTGCCCATACATCCAGATCGTAAAAAAGCTGCATCCTGTTCCTGTTAAACACTCCAAGGGGAAACAATTTGTCATCTGGGTAAAGCTTCCTGATTCCCGCGAGCACATTCCGAAGAAAAACATTACTCTTCACTTTAACCATTCTTTTGTGGTTCTCGATTTTGTAAAGTAATCCACCTATAGCTACCGTTTTGAAACCTAAGTCTTTCTGTGCATTATAATTATCAATGTATTCAGCTACTGTGTTTCCCTGAGCAACTCCAAGAAGTTTAAAGTTATACAATCCTTGTTCTTTACCTTCATTGTAAATTCTTATAGCTTGTTTTGCACTAATAAGAGTTTGTTTAGAGTCTTTATAACAATCTTTTATGATTCCGTGCGTAACACCCATTTTCACGTATTCTAAAAAAAGGTTTTCATATGATATGTCTTTTCCTTGATAAATTCCGGAATCACCTATCTTTACAGAGGCGATATCGAATTCTTTGAATTTCTCCTTAAAATTATCGCTTGTGAAGGCATGGGCTAGTATCCCGAATTTGTTCTCACTCCCTTTCAATCCAGATAATATTCTTAATGATGCTGGTCTGTCAACAACGAATAGCGGTTTGACCGTCATATGATCATAGGTCCATTATTCTTATAAATTTATCCCTCCGATTTTAGGTTAAGTGAAGCATTTATAATTCTCTGATTTGCATCGACTGCCGTAACTGGGATAGGAACACCTTTTAGACCTGTTGAATCATGACTGATTATTAACCAATTTCCACGTTTGAAAGTGAAGGTTGGAGATAATTGCTCATCACTTATACCAAAAGCTTCAGCTACTTTTTGCCTATCGGCCGATCTAGGCAACTTACTCACAAAATAAGTGTGTAAATTAGCCATTACTTCTGTATCTAACAAGGATGACCTTTGAGTAGAGATTCCAAGCCCTAAACCAAACTTTCTCCCTCTACGAGCTAATGTAACACAAAACTCCCTCACCTCCTTAGTGCTTTCATCAGACCCATTCTGAGGTATGAATAAATCTGCCTCATCGAATATGAATGAGATAAAAGGCTCCCTTTCGGGAGTGCTTCTCCTTTTTTCATAGACCTCATTCCCAAACACTGAAGAAAAGTGTTTTATCTCCGAATCCCGCCTTCCTGTAATTATGACTGTCTGCCTTTGACCGGGCTTATTAATAGATTCGATTATATCCGCTATTGAGGTTATAGCTGAGTTGGGAATTTTACTAAGTCTTTGCTCCTCCCTTATTAAATCTTTCTTGGCTCTTTCTAATATGCCTTTAGCAGTACCTTGTTTACCACCTTGAATATTTTGAAGTAGGTCTTTTACTTTATCTCCATCAAGAAACTTGATAGCTTCGGAAATATTTCCCCTAGATATTGGTTTATTGGAAAAACAATCTTCCAATAGTGCCTTCACTTCATTAATGAAAGCCCTTACCTCTTTACCGGTTTTTTCTTCTATTTGTCCCTCAACCTTTTTTATAATTAATTCTAACACATCTTGGTATGGCATGACAATTCTAGTTCTATAGAAAATATTACGTAAAGCTTTCTCTATATAATCCTCAAATATTTTATCATTCTTAAGCTTTGATAGAAGGGCAGGAGGAAGTCTCAATTGTTGTTTCATAATTTTAATTACAATCTCGGAGGGTTTGCTTGAATTGTCCCCCAGCTCCTCAGATATACTAGTGTGTAATGAATCTGTACCGATATGAATGTACGAAATTTCATCTTTATTTTTGGCAAATTTATCTACAAATAAACCAAGATATTCATCATTGGGGTCAAATATTACGAAGTTAGCGTTGTTGTCCATGTTGTTGTAGCAAAGAGAAGACACAAGCGAAGAAGCTAGATTTGATTTTCCCACTCCTGTAAAACCAAAAATCCCAAAGTGAGTTGTTATAAGACTTTCTTGATTGAGTTTTACATTCAACTCTTCAAACTTTTTATGCGTGAACGGAGAATCAGGATTACCTTCCATTTCCTGATTGATTATTGCATTTACCATTGCCCTGCTTAGTGGTCTAATTTCTGCACCAATCATCGGGATATTTTTTTCCTCTTGAAGTTTTGGAAGTTGATCAAGATTTCTTGCATTGTGAGTAAATTGGTATCCTGTAGGTACCGCTTTAATTGAGATCGTTGTAGTTAGATATCTTGGTTCATCATCCTGAGATTCCCAGTCTTCCTTAATAGATTTCATCGATTCAAATACATGTCCAGGATATGCATCTACTCCTTGTGCAGCATAATGAACAGGGAATACTTGACTTATGGCTAAAACAGAATAAATTTTTTCGCCGTTTTGTGTTGGAGTATAATTTTCTACACCTACCATATCTCCAACCTGAATACCATCTAACCCAAGTCTTGTGTATTGACTCCAGAGGTCGTATATAAATCTTCCTTGATTATCAGGTGTTATCGCTATTAACGCTGAACTAGCTCCATGTAATCTTTCATCATCAAACGGATTGTTTTCTTCATTATTTATCATTTTATTCCCTCTCTTACTTGTCTTAAGGTTCTGTGAATGGGATTTGCCCTATCCAACCATTCTGACGAGCTTAACATCGGTGCTACCATGTTTAAAACTGACTTTGCGCCTCTGTCTGCGTGATGTAGTGGGTCTGGATATCCTATTACCTCAGGAAACACATTTCGTGTTAGCACTGATAACAAATACATCATCAACTCCTGCTCCCTGTCGACATCTCCAGAATTCAACTGTATAAATGGCTCTAAAGTTCCCAATTCACGGTCTCCAGATATTACTGTAATTTTGTTTTTCGGTTCATATTTTGGGTGAACTAATCTATCAACAAAAATAACATGACTCATCGAAAGTTCCATAGGTGGTTTTCGTTTCAAATAAAACTGTGCCAGAGATTTCATAATAATATTTGGTTGAACCAAGACATTCCCTCTGACCCCTTGCAATGTAGGTTTACTAGAATAAAATTCCTTTCTCATACGCAGTGTCATAAATACCGCGTCTATCTCTGTTGAACTCCATGGAGCATTTATTGTATCGTCAATATCAGGGATTCGCTCCATTGTTAGTCTGTCAGTTGCCGGTATCATTTTAGAGGTAAAGTTAAATTTACCAATTTGTCTCATAACACCAAGATAATGATTAGTAAAGTATGTAGCCGCAGAATCCTTTGAAACACCTATTAGAAATATTCCACTCACCCAAGCCTTTTCAAATGTTAGGCGCAACCCTATGGCAAGAAGAAACGATATTTCCTCAGATGAAAGAAATCTTTTCCTTTCATTGCCATTTTCATCTTTATAGGTATAAACTAGAATCGATGGGTCTTTATCCTTGAAGAGTTTTACACAAAAATAATCAAACAATCTTACCACCTTGTCAGGTGAGTTTTTATAGATACTATTAAGAGTAAGGGTATCTCCATTCTTTGTCACCAAGGCATCTGGGGGGTTACTTCCTTCCATAGCACTTCCGTACTTATCACATTCCCATATTAGTTTGATTTGGCTTTCTACAGTATGTTTCGGGAGATTAACTTCCTTTGAAAAATCGTTTATATTTAATGAACCGTATTCTGAATTGTACAGCGATGCTATGGCTCTTTCCCATAACCTGTGAGCTTTTTTAGAAGGCACGTCGAGATCAGAATTCCATGGCTTTGAATAACCAACTAATAGATCAGGGTACCATATTGTTTCTCCCACTATTTGAACACCGGAAAACCTCAATTCTCTTACATTAGGCGTTGCATTTGCAAGTACTGATGACAGAGAATGATCCCAGAGGATAATATGCGGGCCATCAACTCCTGACACCCCTCTATAGCACATATAAATTTCTGCTAACAACATTAATGACGTATCTAAACCTGATGCAGATATTCGTTCTGAATCATCAACAAAGAATCTATTTTCTGGATCTATTATTGTTAAATCTTCTGGTGAAAGAGGGAGATATGCTACCAAACTATTATCATCCTGTGGTTCTGATTCACGATAAGATAATTTAGGAGGAGACTGCTTGAGCTCCAGTTCACCCTTCACCGCATAAGAACCTCCGTAAAAAATTGTAAGATCTGAAGTTTCCTTTTTCATACAAGCTCCATCAATAGCCCAGAATCTTAAATTTTGAGTTTTAAAACGTTGAGTAAGTTCCCTGTGCATCTCCTTTCTAAATGCCTCATTTTTGAACAAAGTAGAAAAATCCACAATGTGATCCTTAAGAAAATCTTTATAAAAAAGGTTAAGTTCTTTTGTTCCTTCAAACAATCTTTTTTTAAGATTGCCTTTAGTTTGCTTAAGGGCCTTATCATACAAATCGAAAACATCTGAAATAGTTTTTACACCTGGCATTAGTATATACCCCCAATTAGAGTGGGTAGGGAAATATCATTGATCCTTCTAAGATTAAATTTTATTTTCTGCAGAAAGGATTTATAAGTATTTTTAAAGTTTCTACTTTGCTTGATTGATAATGACATTTTTATTATGTATCTCTTTGAGACCCATTCCACTACAGTTTTATCCATTTTAATATTTAACATATTTCTCACTTTTTAAATAATTTAAATTGACACTTAGGCACCTTTATTATTCCCACTCCACCGTAACCTTAACTTTCTTTGGCTCCTTTTCACCAAATACCGACTTATGAACATATAACGTTCCAATTGCTGGATTCCCAGACGCTTTCTCCTGGAATCTATAAGTGTTCTTTGTTGCCCTCTCGAACTCAAATTCAATCTCTTTTTTATCCATTTCATTCACCTTATACTTCTATGGTTAACTATGCCCATATAATTCATCAAACTTTTTAAAGGACTTACTGATAAATTGATTTGCCCTTAAAAGTTGATTGAAAGCCTGACTTTCGTGCCATATAAAAAAATCCGTGAATTGTTTTATATCAAAATTCCTTCGATTTTTGATATAGTATAATTCCTCTGATAACCCAAGAACTGTTTTATTTGCATGTACCAAAGTATCTCTTCTAATTACAAATAGCCTAATTTCCGAAT
>JAJZXP010000284.1 GCA_021806345.1 Thermoplasmata archaeon
ACCTTTATATCCCTTAGATCTGTTTCTCGAAGTGCAATAAGGCAGTGATGGATTGGAATTGCCACCTCTCCAACTACCTTGAGGTTTGTGCTGATTAGGAGATCGTTTACCTGCGTAACCTGGCCTTCTATGGAATTTTCTACCGGAACAATTCCCAGGTCAAAGTATCCTTGGCTAACACCGTTAAATACATCAGCAAATTCAATGCAAGGAATGGGAATCAGATTAGAATCGTACGTTTTAGCAGCAATCTCACTGTAGGCTCCATGTTCCCCCTGAAACCCAATTAAACGCAGATTCTGAATTTGCAATCGCTTTGCTTCCATAATTATATCACTAAATAATTTCTCAGCAAATTCTCCCGATAAGAGATTGGAGGATTGTTGCTTTGCTCTGAGTAATATTTTTTCTTCCCGGTTAGAATCATGAATATTTGTTTTGAATCTTTTTGCCCTTATTGCCATTTCAAATCTCGTGTCTAGAAGTTTCAAAATCTCTGCATCTATAGAGTCTATTTTCTTTCTCAAATCTATCAAATTCATTGTTTTACCTTCCCTCCCCTTTTTTGCAATTTGTTTCGTTTCTTAATATGCCAGTTTGTTCAGTGGAATTTTTAAGAGGATTTTCACTCAAATTTGTAAATTTTGAATTCTCAGATGTGTCTCTGATTAATTCGGAGCATTTTCCATTTAAAAAATAATTATTATTCATTTCAACACCAAAACAAAAGAATCGGATCAGTATGACAAAATGTCACTGCTGAATACGAATTCTATTATCAATACCTAAAACGAAAACTAAAATCACAAAACGTTTCTCTAAAGTTTATAGAATTTAAGTTAATCTTCGTCATTCAGATAACTTTAGAATATTCAGGTTATTAAACCTTGTTTAAGCAACACAAACAGTTTGGAAAAGTGTCTAAAAATCTGATTTAACTTTATGACCAAAAACTATCTTTAACAAAGATGAAGATTTTTTGTGCTTCATATTTTTCCAAGAATGGTCGGGAATATCAAAATATTTATATTTATCGCTAAGATTGTTAAATATGGGACTTAGCAAAAGGGATCTGACAAGAAAGAAAAAGAGTCTTGAGGATAAATTAGCAGAATTAGAAGCAAAAGCAAAGAAGAACCCTATGGATAAGAATATACAATACGAAATAGAGCAACTGAAAAAGAAAATAGCAAAATAACAATTTTGACCTAGGTGACTTAAAAATCTGATACTGGTCCATAAAGGCCAATGGAGAGATTAGCAAGTGTACCGTGACATTATACGGTGAGATTAACTCAATAGGCCACGTGTCCGCGGATGGAAAGTTGAAAATTGATCAGGATAATTTTGAATACTGGGTTAGGGGTCAATATAGTGGCACCGAAAGTGAATTGTCCTGCCCCTATATTCACTAAATTTAATATGAATAGAATATTTTAGTTGATTGAAATGGAAAAAAGGAGCAGGTATTCAAGAAATTTTAAATTGTTGCTTGCAGGAGCCAATATTAACAATATCTCCACTAGTATGATGCTTGTACTTTTTCCGTGGATAATACTTACCCTAACCAATTCGTCTTTTTTGGCTGGCATAGAGTTGGCCCTATCTGATATTCCCCTACTCTTCAGTTTTCTTGTGGGGTATTATCTAACAAAAGTCAAAAGAAAAAAGGCCATTTACGTGGTAACAACAGGCGTAAGGGCACTAACACTATTATTTATCTTCTTTGTTTTTCTGACTGGGAATGAGATATATGAACTGGTCTCTATATTCATAGGGTACTTTATTACATCCTGGACTGAAGATGTTGGGGGCCAAATTTCTAACTACTGGATTAAGGATTTTTTAGCGGAGGATCAATACAAAAGGGCAACTTCCTTAAGCCACATATTGAGTATGGTAATTTATTTGATAAGTTATATTTTAGCGGGAGCATTCATTGCTATCGGAATTGGTTTTGCCTTTCCAGTTTTAATATTAGGATTTGCGCTAGCCACAATTATTCATATATTTATTCAACCCAAATCCTATGAAATTCAAAATGAGCAAAGACACTCACTCAGGGATGGTTTTTCGTTCATTTGGAAAAATAAGATTTTACGCATATTGATGGTTGAAATGCTTTTAATAAGCTTGGGGTTTGGAGGTTTTATAATTCTTATAGAATCACTTGTAAAGTTCAGATATGGAGGTTCCTCCTTTATTCTTACCTCTCTTCTTGTTGGTGCTATGATTGGTGGAATCTTTGGTGCAAAACTGGGTGGAAAAATCCGGGGAAATCCTAAAGTTTTTTTGAGCACGATGATATTTATTCAAATTATAATTGTAGTAATTATACCATTCATTCCCAGTTACGTTTGGTTAATACCTGATTTTTTCATTTTACAGTTAACTAATTCAGCCCATAATGTAATATTCAGCACACTTTTTTTAAAAGCTACCCCGAAGGATTACATGATGCAGATAAGTGGAGCCCACAAGACACTAGCTCTCTTTCCAGCAGTTATTTCAAGTTTAATAATTGGAGCAATCGTGGAATTTGTTTCTTTGGACGTGACCTTCTACTTTATTGCCATATTGACTGGAATTACGTTCTGTTTTGTTTTTACATCTGGAGAACTAGGGAAAATCAGTCTAAAAGAACAGAGTTAGGTGATTTCAAAATGAGTACAACTCTTATTACCTCGACTAATACAATTGACTCTGGAATGCCAAAGATGTTGATAATAGCCTAACTTTTTTAAACTGGTTTAACTGAAATTTCAAAATCTTTGAATGCTGCGTTCCATTCTTACTATGCAGAGGGAGGGATTTGAACCCTCGTATCCCTACGGAACCAGACCCTCAATCTGGCGCCTTTGACCAATCTCGACAACCTCTGCTTGCCTTAGGAAATAATCTATGGCTTATTTAACTTATGATTGTTTACTATCCTTTTCAAGCAACAGAACTGGTTCTCCATTGTAAATTTCATCATCGTTGGGGCGGAGAACAAATTCATCTCCTTTCCTTACAGCTATCACTTTTCTCTCATTGTTTTCCTCTATCTTGAAAATATCTCTAAATGGTTTATTGGAATGTTTTGGGAATTGTGTTTCTCTTATGTCCATGATATCCTCATGAGAAAGAAGAGCAGAAATAAATTTCCATGAACCAGGATTCTTTATGAGTTTGACCATTGTATTGGAACTCATTTCGCCCCGAACTAAGATTTCGTCAGCTCCTGATTCTTTTGCGTGTATTCTGCTGGTTTTGTTCAATATCTCTATGATTACGTTAACTTCCGGGTTCAATTTCTTTGCTGTCATGCATATTAATATTGATTCCGCATCTATTGCAAGAGAGTCACTTGACCCATACTTCTCGTTTGGAAATATTATAACTGTATGACAGTTGTGAATTCCAGCTCTTTCCATATCCCCATATTCCAGAGGATTTCCCCTTACATATTCCATATTCTCCTTTTCCCTATTCGGAGGCTCCATTCCTAAAACAATAAAAGGATCCTTCTCCCCGGCAATGTTGTCCAGTACATCCGCATGCTTGCTTGAATAGTTACATATCACAATATGATCTTTCATTTTAGTTCTCACCTGACCCAAACGCTTCAATAATTTTGCGTCAATAATTTCTGCACCTATTGATACAAGAAGGAGGCTGAAGCTCCCCACTCCAAAAATCATGATGAATATACCATTGATTTTTCCTTCTGCTCCAACAATGGCAACGTCACCATATCCGACTGTTGTTACAGTTTGCATTGTCCACCAGACAGAGTTGAGAATTGAATGAATGCCTGAACTGGGGATGGGATTTTCGATTAAGTATTCGGAAATAACACTGTATATCAAAATAGAAATGGCTACTAGAATGGTTTTGCCGAGGTTGTGTTTAAGAATTGCCTTCAATTTGTAAAGTAAAGACTGAACGTCTGCCAATATATCCATATTTAGGTAATAATTATAATATTTCTCATCTTAGAAGCCTTGGCAGCAGTCAAGCATAACTAAGTGACCACAGATAGGGCAAGCTTGTTGATGTCTGAACTCATAGCACATCTGACAATTGCAGGGTTCATCAAAACATTCCTCGCACATGCTAATCAATTTCTAATCTGTTAATAAATTTGTTTCCTTTTTGCAGAATTAATGTAAGATTTTAATAACATATCTAATTCACGATGTGTGATTAATTTCGATTTGGCAATTTTTCTTGCTGCAATGGGAATAATACTGCTTGAAATGTCAGAAGCCTCAGCTATTTCAATGACACTTTCCGTGGAGTCCAAATCAAACGTCCCGTTGCTTGCAGCTTCCCTCGGCGTAATAGTTGTGCTTATACCCACCTCAATTGTTGGTTCGGCCATTTCACTTCTTCCAATTTTATACGTTAGACTGGTGTCCGCGACACTCCTCTTATATTTCGCCCAAAGACTGGCAAAAAGTGCAAAGAGATCTATGAAATGGCAACATATGAAGAGCTTTCCAAAGTCTCATAAGGAGGAAAAAACGGATACTGGGATAGTTCTCACAGCATTCACTGCAGGAGTAATAGAGGCATTTGAGGCTGCTATAGTTCTTGTGGGACTGTACCCTCAAGGATATGATTCCACTCTCATAGGGATAGTTGTTGGTGTTGTGCTTGTTATCGTGTTTTCCATAGTGCTAAGATCTCAAATAAGAAAGGTAAAGCAGGCAATCATGAAGGTTGTGGTATCTTCTTTGCTTTTGGCGTTTTCAGCCTTTTGGTATATAGAGTGTGTAAAGGTGATCAGTGATCTTTTATTGATCCCGCTTTTTATGTTTTTCTTTGCTCTGGTTTATCTGTATTCTACCTATGGATTAAAGGATATGAAAACAGAGACACCAAATTAAACTATCTTATTCCAAAAAACACGATTATAACTATAACTGCCACTATGGATACTCCGGAAAGAAAAGTGGCAAGTCTATGCCTTCCACTGAACATTGCAAGGAATGAACCAAGAATGCCCACTATGATTACGGGTGAGGCAATTGCTGCGGTTACACCCTTCTGTATTCCATAATTTGGAATTTGTTTTATGAAATAGTATGAAAGGTATGTTACCAGTGAACCGATAAACAACATTGTGATTGAGAATATTAAAACTGGAGAAGTTTGAGCTCTCTGATCTATTTTCTCCTTTTTTAATTCTTCCTGCCTGTCTTCCTCTGTTACCTCCCTAATTTGTTCTAAGTATCTCCATGGAATGAAAACCTTGCTGTCCCTGTATGCGACCATGACACCCATATCATCATAACTGAGGAGAGTACATACCATTCTGGACATGTTTCCCTCGTAAACCACTGTAACATTGCTATTTAAAAAGGTTTCTATAGCCAACATACTTATATTTTTATGAGTATATTAAGTCTTTCTTTCCATGGTTGTTATCCCTGTTGCTTTGGTGAGTAATGGTTCTTAATCCAGGCTATCAGTTTATTCATCACATCCTCAAAGTGGATTCCAAGGGAGTTTATATCAGGTATTTTACTTTCAAGAAGGAGTTTCTTTGTTTCCGTATAAATTTCTTCCATGTTCAAATTTCCGGCATATTCCCATAACTCTGTCAGGAAAAAATTTTTAATGGAAAGGCTGAGAAAAAATTCAGATGAAATCTCATCTTTCGCCCTAATATCACCGGAGAAAGCTGTAAATTTCCTGGATATAACTTCCTCTTTTATTTCCTGGATTCCCACTACTTATCGCACTTTCCGTCAGGACAAGCAGGATCGAATGTGGCTTCAAGCTTTAGGAACTGGGCGTCAACAGTTCTCTTTCTTTCTTTACTCTCTGTAGTCATCTTTTCAATGACTGCGATTTTCTCCTTAACTTCTTCCTTGGCCTTTGTCTTTGTTGTTCCAGAGTAAAGAACTTGTTCTGTTTTGCTTCTGTCTCTGTAAACTGTTATTCCCTTGCAATGAAGGTCCTTGGCAAGCCTGTAGGCCTTTCCTATGTCATCAGGAGTTGCATCATGCGGTAGGTTGATAGTTTTCGATACTCCAGAGTCGCAGTATTTCTGGAATGTGGCCTGCATCAGCACGTGCCATTCAGGATCAATTTCATGGGCTGTCCTGAATAGTCTCTTCAGATCCTCCGGGAGGCTTGTGTTGGTTAAATTACCGGTAACTGCAACTTCCTGCATCAACTTCTCGGAATACAGGTTTCTTTTCTTTGTTATCTCCTCAAATAATGGATTAACTTCGATTAACTCCTGGCCATTAAGCACATGTCTCATGAATGCTATGGCAAACAGGGGCTCTATGGAGGAGGAACACCCAGCTATTATGGAGATTGTTCCTGTGGGTGCGATCGTTGTTGTTGTGGAGTTCCTCATCATCACATTTTCCGATTCGTAGGCAGAGCCATACCATCCAGGGAAAACTCCTCTATCTATTGCTAATTTGCTTGATGCTATATGAGATTCCTTGTCCAGGAAGTTCATAACATCCTCAGCAATTCTTAGGGCACTTTCACTGTCGTATGGAATTCCAAGAATTATCAGCATATCAGCGAATCCCATTATTCCTAGGCCAATCTTTCTTGTCTTTCTTGTCATTTCCTTTATTTCTTTAACTGGGAAATTGTTTGCATCAACCACATTGTCCAAAAACCTTGTGGAGGTGTGTATTACTTTTCTAAGTTTGTCCCATTGGATCTCTCCATTTGAAACGAATTTCGCCAGGTTGATGGATCCGAGATTGCATGACTCGTAGGGCATCAATGGTTGCTCTCCACATGGATTTGTAGCTTCTATGTCTGCAATGTTTTTAACTGGATTGTCTCTATTAATTTCGTCCAAAAATATTAGACCGGGATCGGCAGTCTTCCATGCATGTGTTATAATTGAGTCCCAC
>JAJZXP010000283.1 GCA_021806345.1 Thermoplasmata archaeon
TTCTAATAAACCGGAATGCATATGAGTTCGTAAAAATAGATAATACCAAGATATTTTTATGCCCTATTGAGTTTTTTGCAATGTATCCAGATGGGCTTTTGAATCAGTTTCTCTTACAAGGAAGAGAGGAATCCATCGCAGATGATTCATAGTGATGGGCCGATCGATTCATTTGCCTTTGTCGTTTTAAAGAAATCTCATTCAGGATCTCAATGGTAGCTTAATCGCTGGTCAACGCATGTGCGTTTTCAGAAGCCAGCTTAACCTCTCCAGTATGTAAGAGTTGCAGTAGGTGCGTCAATAAACTCAGAGAAAAATGCAACCTGTTCTTCCAGTTCGTTTCCTCACGGTATGAGACGCGCTCAACCATATACACATCCAACAAGCCATTCAGCGAAGGGGTTGAGATCCTTGGCGATTCAGTGAGGGCTTCAGCTGTCCTTGACAGGATACTGTCACAACTGCCAAAGTCAGGTGAATTCTGCCAGAAAATATGTGGATTCTTAATGGCTTCATTTGCTTCCTTCACATTTATTATTGTATAGGACAAAGCAGGTTTTAAAAAGCGAATTGAAGAATGTATCCATGCAGCAAAACTAAATATAAATGACATCTTATTTCATATGACTCATATGGCGATCAAAATAAGGAAATCCGAGGATGAAAAGAATTTTGAAAAGAGGTCCAAAATTTCACGATGGAAAAGTGACATAGATAGAGCCCTGCGCCAATACGAGAAAAATTATGAGAAGAATGTTCAGAATCTAAGGCTCTCAATAGAATCCAACAACACGCCAAAGGCCAGGTTGTTTGCAGCCAATATAGTTAACATAGATGGAGCAATAAGGGGACTTAAGGATTATAAGCTATTCCTGGACAATGTTGATTTAAGCCTGCAGTTTGCAAAGACGACCAAGGATGTCTGGGCCTCACTGAAAGAGAGTTCAAAGGATTTGTCCACAAGCCAAATGTCCCAGAAACAAATGACTCAGGTTCAGCAGAACATAGAAAACATCGTGTCAATTTCAGAACAGATTGAGGATCGGCTTTCCAGCCAGCTTGAACTAATTTCAAGTTCAATTGATTCCAAAGGTGTCTCTGATAGCAAGGTTGACGAAATAATAAATAAGTTTAAGATGGGCGAAAAGAGTGCGGAGAGTTCATCTGAAAGTAAACTCGATGAAATGATTGAAGAAATCAAAAAGTCAATGGATCGAACAAAGGATGCTGTTAATTGAAGTTATATTTCATTTCAAATCTCCCGGTGGTATGACAGGAGGAAAGTAAGTGAGTCTCATTCTGAAATCAACCTTGAAATATACTGACGGCAAACTACAAAGACGGGACGCGTCTAACTCCTATTTGCAGGTAAGCCCGGATAAACTTCGCGGCCCTTACTCTCTTTCAATCAATGCTCAAGTTCAAGGTCGTATTATTGACGTAAATCCTCTGGATATTACGTCTGAAGATGAATCCTATACTCCGTTGTATGGATCATTGGCAGGGTTAGATGTTGAATTTATTTTCTATCCAGCATACAACGTTAAGGACTATCTCTTCTTCTCGACAAAGGCGCAAAAGAAACTGAATAAAGTTGGCGTAGTACCAGCTAATTTTGTCATAACCGTTGAAATAACCACAGTTAAGAACGGCTTTCTTTCCAAAAAGGTATACCCAATGGCCAAAATATTCGACAGTGAGGTAGAGGCCGATGAGAAGTAAAAGCCAGGCAAATAATGATCTAATCATTAAGCAAGCTTATGAACGCTTTATGGCCTGTGTATCGGGCGGGAATAGAAATTCTGTGGATACAAAAAATTGCCTGAATGAGATACTTCAGTCTCTTTCTGCAATAGATGTAAATTCAGCCTCATCCCTTGGTCAAAGGGTGTCCACCCTTAAATCATTGATTAGTCAGAGAATTCTGTTAACTGGCAAACATGGTGAGGCTGAAGGGGATAATGTCGATTATTCTCGCCAATTTGCTGAACTTGGCGCCAGATTTATACAAAAACCCACCAGAAAGTTTTCTGATCTGAAGGGCATGGAGGAAATAAAAAGAAATCTGAGGGCCACTTTAATATATCCATTTGTTTATAAAGAACTTTCAAGAGAGTTCGGAATGAACTTAAGCGGCGGGGTTTTACTTTATGGTCCTCCCGGCAATGGAAAAACTCTCCTTGCCGAGGCAATTGCCGGAGAGGCAGGAATAAGCTTCATAGAATTAAATCCGGCTTATTTATACAACGAATATTTCGGCAGATACGAAAAGAACATTGCAGATCTGTTTAGATTAACCAGGGAGACATCTCCTAATCTGTTATTTCTCGACGAGGTGGAGTCACTGATTCCCAGGAGAGAAACCTCAGACCAGAGCGCGATTAAACGGGGTGTCACCCAGCTTCTCATTGAGATCAACAGATTAATGGAGGAGAACACAGAGGGGACGATCATAGTCGCCGCCACAAATTTGCCCTGGGAAATAGATCCTGCAATTCTCAGGCCAGGCAGATTTGACCAGAAAATATACGTGGCCCTGCCGTCGTATTACGACAGGTTAGAGATTATAAAGGATCAGCTTGAAAGAGGGTATTTTTCAAGAGATGTGGACGCAAATATTATTGCCGATAGGACTGAGGGCTTTTCTTTTGCAGATCTTATTTATCTTTTCAGAAGAGCTATTCAACAGGCATTCTTCCAGTCCGTTGAGCAAGGTAGCAAGGAGCCCATTAAAATTGAGGACATTTTGAATCAGATTAGCATGGTAAAAAGATTATATTCCAATGATTTAGTAAGAAAGTATGAATTATTCAATAATCAACCATAATCGTTTGACATTACCCACTGATTCAGTTTGTAGTGCAAGAATGAATTGATGGTTACTTTTTGTGAGGAGTCTAGCAACCAATTCCTCAAAGATAATTATATATATAATCATCGGGTGCTCTATTGATAAGAATGGGAGTAGAACAATTTTTAGCACCAGGAGAAAATGTAAGGTTCTCGTCACCCTCGTCTGTTAGCTTTCAGGGTGATCAATACACAGTTGTCATAACCGACAGGCGCATATTGTGGTACAAATCAAAGGGACTGGTTTTTAAAAAGAATAGTTTTGTTGCAATCCCTATTGAACAGGTAAAAAATATTACTTATGAAGAAAAGGGGCTGCTCACCAAAACTGCCATTATAAGAGTCGATTTGGCATCCAAGAAGTATGAATTCTCTGGTAAAGTTGACGCAATTAAAGCCGTTTACGGTGAAATGCAGGCGTATCAAATGATGGATAAATCTTTGGTTAAACCACCAGAGTAAATTCATGGCATTTTTCAAATTCATAACAGAAAAATAGTGGATCTGACGCAGCAACAGCATGAAAATAAATTATGGCATTCAATTAGACCGGAATAATAAAGTACTTTGTAGTCTGCCGCTGAGGCTTATCTTAAAGTTCATATATATCTAAATGCAGCGTGGAATATTGAAGCGGAACTATATTGTAATTACTATGATAGACTACTGATATCGTTTGATTATTGTGGCTTATCATTCAATATGACATTTTGCCAATTTATTGGCTTTATTTGGATAAAAAATTGTTTTTTCCTCAGCTTTTTAAGTTATGAATTACCGTAATTTACGCAAAATTTATCTCACATGAGGGGAAAATATTATAAGTGTTAGGATTATGTAATTTTCATGGCTATAGATATTGATTCATATTTAGCTAATGATGAGACGGTGGTAGCCTCTTATCAGAAAAAGAAGAAAAAGTACTATGCAACTGATCGAAGGTTGATATTCACTCAAAAAAACCACCTCGATGATGCTGCATACAACCATATTACAAGGATCAGCATGGACAAGGTATCACATAAGGCGCTAATTGCACTAGGAATTATTCTGTTTCTATTGGGCGTAGTACTCAGTGCAGTCAGCGGTTCTCCTGGAATACCAATACTTGTAATCGGTATAATATTCATAGTTCTGTTCTTCGTGCTAAGAGGAAGCGTATATGCTATTAAGCTATCAAGTGGCGATGTAATTCCTGTGCCCATAGCGAAATCCTCCAACGTGGAAGAATTCATTAAGGCCATCAGGGATAAAATGAGATAAATATTGGAAAATCTCTATTTATGCTACTCAGTTTGCGTTCATCTCCTTTTTCTGGAGAAATCTAGTCAATATGTCCGAAACCGCACGTAAAATGGAAAATAAGTCAATTGAAATCCCTATTCGTCCCCACTGTCATATGATGCACGCCTCGTCTTTTCATTCACCAAATAACTCAGGATTAAATCTCTCCACGAACAGCCCACTGACTTTGTTTCCGCTTTACAGGACTTAGGTTTTCCACTTCTGCTCTCGTTCCTATGGAAGTAAGTACAGTTGTTGCTCCCATGTCAGTAACAATACAGTGGGCAATGTCTGCTCTTATGCGTACCAGTTGATCCCATTATTTACCTCTTCAAATAATTCCTATTGTAACAGTTGAAGGCATCCCTCCTCCGAGAAAACTTTTCGTTTTGCAATGTGTTTTTTGTTGATGCATTCAGATATTATGCCCTATTCGTAGTGTGTAAATTTAATAGCCAATCATACAATGTACTATTATATGGCATTACAGACACTCTCTGGCCAAATCTTTTTTATGTAATCAGGCTTAATCAACTGTAATGCCAAATTATCTTGATGAAGAAGAATTCAATCTCTGGCAGGCCCATGCCAGATCAACACTGAGGTGAGCCTATATTGACAAGTCCTCGGGTTTTTATAATTGGGCTTGCTTTAAGGCACAGCAATCTGCAGAATATTCAGTTAAGGCTTTTCTCAGGGAGTAGGTTCTGATTCCTTTGGTCACTCTGTTTCAATGCTGCTCAAAAAGGCTGGGTTTGGAGATAACATAATAAATCTGGCGAAGAAAATTGACAAATACTATATACCTACAAGATACACAGATGCCTGGTAAGAAGGTCTTCCAGAGGACTACTACACAGCTGAAGAGGCTGAAGACGCTCTGGTGTGTTCTGAAAAAGTTATTTCGGAGGTGGATGAGAAGTGGAGATCATTGAAAAACGCAAAAGGCAACGGGAACAGTTGATTGGCCAGGTTTCAGACTTCATCAAAGGATTGAATTTCAAATGTACTGCCCTGTTAATAGGTTCCTATGCAAGGGGAGACTTTAATCTGTGGAGCGATGTGGACATCCTGATTATCGGTGAATTTAGTGGATCTCCTCTGGAAAGATTGAAGAATCTTAATCCTCCGCCAGGGTACGATGCTATTCTGTTGACAGCGGATGAAGTCGCTAAAAAGAGAAAAAAGAGTGACAGGTTTATTGTCGAATCATTTGAAAGTGGTGTTATTATCAGGGATGACCTGCATTTGGTGTCTTGAAGCGTGCGATGGCGTTATCTTCATTATTTTTCACTGAAGCCATGCCTTAATTCCCGGGCATGTTTAGAATCTGATCCAATCAATCATTGAAAATGGCCCAGAAACAATTTTTCTCCTGCTTTACTGGTTCAATATTTGAACTCCCGTATGGTTATATGTTGACTGAAACAATCCAATTTTAATGATTGAACTCAGGAACTTCACAGCTGGATACAGCAGAGGCCAGGAAAAACAGGCATTAAGTGGCGTCTATCTGGTCATGGACAGAGAAAAGGCGATCATAGTTGGACCCAATGGATCAGGGAAAACGACACTGTTCAGATCCATCTTGGGATTGGTGCGGCTGAATGTTGGAACTGCCAAGATCCTCGGAAAAGATCCAGATAATATAAGGGGTGATTTGAGGGTTTCCACTAACCTTCCTGAAGTGTACAGGTTGATCAGTGGGCCAGTGCGCGATATTATTGAGGTGTATTCCGAACTGAAGAATTCACAATCAGATGAGGTATTCCTGCTATTGAAAGAATATGGGCTCAGTGACACACTCAAAAAGAGGATATTCAATCTCAGTACGGGTCAGCAGAAGATGCTATGCAACCTGCTGGCAGTCAGTTTTCATCCAGATCTTGTTCTTCTGGATGAGCCATTCGAAAATCTGGATCAGAGCAGAAGATCCAGGTATTTTAATCTCCTGAACACTCTGGATGCTGCAGTTCTGCTTAACACCCATGAGCTTGATATCGTGAAGAAACTCACAGACTGGTATCTATATTTCATGTTTCAGGGCAAATTGTATGGAAAGTTCAAATGTTCTCAGATTGATGATCTCTACCTTAACAGAGGAGAGGTTGCAGGGAATATGTCGGTATGGAAAACAGATCTTGGTGCTTTTTCTATAACTCTGGGAGAAGGAACTGTAAAAATATCAAACGTACGGAACCTGAACTCCATATTCGATGAGGTGATTTGATGCTTTTTAAATACTACCTTAGAACGCTGCTCTCAAACAGGCCGCTGTGGGCATGGGGGGTAGGTTTCACAGTATTCTGGCTGTTCATGGGCGCTTTTGTTTTTGGCTTCAACATGACCTCTAGGCGGGAGTCTCTAGGATACACATCGGTATGGTATTCAATAATAGGCCTCATTGCATCAGGAGTCATAGCTACGACCATATCGCATTCAGTTTACTATGCGAATGCATCGCTGGCCTATTCCTTCCGCTTCACAAAACTGAAGCCATCAACGTATGTCTTCAGCCTCATGGCAGGAACTGCAGTTGTTGCCACAATTATGGGTGCCATACTGATGTCAGTTGCTGCTCTGATGTACAGTTACAAATCACATTACTCTCTGATTCCAGTAATGCCGCTGCAGTCTCTTGGGGTATTTTTTCTAGCAGGAATTTTCATGTTTCTGATTGCAGTTATTCTAGTTGTGTCAGTTAATAATTACGCAGGACTAAAGAGTATTTCATTTGTCGCA
>JAJZXP010000148.1 GCA_021806345.1 Thermoplasmata archaeon
GCCTTCAGTGAAGATTTCTGGTTGTTGTCCAGATAAACACCTTCCACTTCTTCTCCTTTTTTTATGTCATATGTTGCCACGCCAACATGGTCATCCTTGGCGTGTACCAAAAATTTGCTGACCATAACGAATATATTCATTTATAATATTAAAATATTGTGCTTAAAAAATATTTATAGATTTTTTCTCAATATTTTTTTACCACAATGTTTATCTATATGTGTGTGAATATTCATAAGAGATATTTGGAATCTCATGAGGTCTTATAGATGATGGAAGGTATTGGGCTCGATAAAAAGATGTACAGGAAAATACAAGCATCGTCGTTTTTAAGTTTTACAATGGATGCTTACAGTCTTTTGCTAATTGGCTCTTTGGGAGCCTTTGCCCTTAAAGTCTTGCTTCCACCTAATTTTCCAGCCATTTATGATACAGTTTTAACATATTTAACGTTAGGTATTACTGTACTTTTTAGACCTGTCGGTGCAATGATATTTGGAAATAGATCGGACAAATTTGGAAGAAAGGGTGTTATGATTATCACCGTTATCGGATATTCAGTGACAATGTTACTCACAGCATTGGTGCCCGCCTATGCAGTTGCAGGATATGTTGGTTTGATTCTCTTTTTCGGGTTCAGATTGGCACAGGGAATATTTGTCGGTGGGGATCCAACGGGAACTCATCCAATGGCCCTTGAAACAACAAGCAGCAAAAAGAGGGGTTTAATATCTGGATTTATACAGTCAGGATTCTCGGTAGGTAGTTTATCTGCGGCTCTAGTCTTGTTGGCTACAACAACCTATTTTCAGGTGCCGTTTCTATACACTACTGGATGGAGAATAGCTGCCGCAGTCGGCATAATACCAGCATTTATTGCCCTATACATTAGAATAAGCATTCCTGAGTCACATATGTTTAATAAAGCAAAGGAAAAAGCCCAGCTGCTAAAGAATCCATTAAAAACTCTCATGACCAAACATTGGAGAATATTTATCCCCGCCATAATTACAACAATAGGAATGGATTGGATATTTTATTCTACTCAGGGTTTTTATGCTACATATCTTTACACAGTTGTGCATTTTAGCCCAGTCGTTGGCGCTATAATACTTGTCTACGCTGGAGTAGCTGAGGTTATTGGAACCTTTGTAGGTGGACCACTTGCAGGGCGAATAGGAAGAAAACGTTTTATTGCGCTTATAGGCGTAATAATTGCAGCTATATCCTATCCGTTATATTTTTACGCTGAGTCGGGATCGTATATATCCGTACTGCTCTTTACAACAGTGCTGGGAGGAGTTGGACAGATGTACTGGGGTGCCATGCCTATATTTTTGGGTGAAAGGTATCCTACCAACGTGAGGGGAGTAGGAATAGCATTCTCCTGGCACTTCGCTTTCTTTATAGACTCATGGATCGGCCTAATAATACCTTTCTTCGCTTTTCGATTCTTTTCGGGTACGGTTGCAGGATACGCGCTGACTTCTTCCATATTCGTCATAATTGGAGCTATTATAATGATATCTGGAGTAGCTTTATCGGTCGGAGAAACAAGAGAAATGAAATTGCCAGAGGAATTACAAATGACCAAAGGAGAAGAAATTGCTGAAATGCCGGAGGTTGAGTGACGGACGCCACCAGAACTATATAAGCTAATAGAAAAAATCTCCGGAGAGCTTTATTATACAGCTCTGACAAAAATACCTTCGGATACGTCGGAAGCCATAGATACGGCACTAAAAGACGAGACGTCACCTACTGGTAGACAGATTCTCACCTTAATCAAGAAGAATATTGAAACTGCTGAAGAGAAGGGAAGAATCATCTGCCAAGATACTGGTACCCCGATTTATCTTGTAGAGATAAGCAACTTGGAGATCAACATGACAAAACTCCAAAAAAGTGTTGAAAACGGAGTTAGAGAAGTAACCAAGAAGTTCGACCTGAGACCAAATATGGTTCACCCTATTTCTCGCTACAATAGTGGAGATAATACGGGGGTAGGTTCCCCTGAGGTCATTGCGGAGTTTGTCGGCGACGCTAGTAAGTATGTGAAAATAACTGCCCTTCCAAAAGGTTCCGGGTCTGAAAATATGTGCGCGATTAGAATGCTATCTCCAGCAGATGGGATCAAAGGAATAAAGAAGTTTGTGTTAGAATGGATAGCGGGAATCGGAGGTAAGGGTTGTCCGCCATATATCGTTGGGATTGGCATAGGGGGGTCATTTGACCAAGTTGCAAGACTATCAAAAATTGCAGTGTTCAGACCTTTAGATGTGAGAAATTCTGATAAAGAAATGGCCCAGCTCGAGAAAGAATTGCTCTCAGAAATTAATAGCTTAGGGGTTGGACCAATGGGCTTAGGAGGAGCGTCCACGGCATTGGGAGTGAATATAGAATTCGGATATACACACATCAGCAGTTTACCCGTAGCAATAAATATACAGTGTTGGAGAAATGAACGAGCCACCGCTATTATAGACGATAAACTGAAAGTCGCATTTGGGTGAGAGAATGATAGAACTTGAGACACCATTAAGCAAAGAAGATATAGTTCCACTTGAAGCGGGGGACTGGGTAACTCTCAGCGGAAAAATATTTATAATGAGAGATAGGACTCATTATAGATTATTTGAGGAGAAAGTAGAACCCCCTGAACCTTTAAAAGGATATGCTGTTTTGCATGCTGCCCCGAGTTATAGGAAGACGAATGGGGAATATGAGATACTTACAGTGGGGCCTACTACAAGCATGAGAATGGAGAAATATACACCAGATTTATTGACGAGATATGGGGTAAAAGCGATAATAGGAAAAGGAGGGATGGGGGATGAAACCAGGAAGTCCCTACAACTAAATACTGCTATATACCTTGAATACGTTGGCGGAACCTCAGCTCTTCTTTTAGATCAGATTACAGGGGTTACCGATGTGTGGTGGGAAGACCTTTACGGCGAAGCATTATTTGAAATCAATGTCTTAAAAATGGGACCGATGCTAGTCTCAATGGATTCCCACGGTAAAGATCTATTCAAGGACGTAAGTAATGCCGCAAAGTTAAAAATAGATAAAATTATAGAAAAATTATAATGGAAGAGTTTCAATGGAAAAAATAACGAGTGATGTTATAGTAGTGGGTTCTGGGCTTGCAGGACTTAGGGCTGCAATAGAAATCGCAAAAGAATCCAATGAAAGTGTTCACATTGTATTGATATCTAAAGTGCAGGTAATGCGCTCTCATTCAGTAGCCCCAGAGGGTGGTGCGGCTGCTGTTATGATGGATGGTGATAGTTTTGATCGCCATTCTAATGATACCATTATAGGCGGCGACTACTTGAATGATCAAGATGCTGTAGAAGAGTTCGTGAGAGAGGCTCCAAAGGAAATAATTCAACTGGAACACTGGGGAATGCCATGGTACCGGGATGAAGAGGGGAGACCTGTAACTAGGATATTTGGAGCTCACACCTACGCAAGAACTTTTTTTGCGTATGATAGAACTGGTTTCTTTTTAATGAAAACCCTTTATGATACCCTTCTTAAATATAAGAACATTGAAATCTATCAGGAAACTTTTGCCATAGACATAATCAACATAGACGGAAAATTCCAAGGTTTACTAGCATTCGAGCGACTGAAAGGTAACACCCTGTTCTTCACGGCTAAGGCAATGATTATTGCTACAGGTGGAGTTGGCAGAATGTATCCTTATTGCACCTACTCTCACACTGTTACTGGAGACGGACTAGCAATGGCTTACAGGAGTGGGGTGAGGCTGAGGGACATGGAATTTCTGCAGTGGCTTCCTACGACGCTTGTTCCCCAAGGTATACCTGCCACCGAAGCACTAAGGGGACACGGAGCAATCATGATCAATAAAGATGGTGAAAGATTCATGAAGAACTATGCTCCAGAAAGAATGGAAATGGCCGCCAGAGACATAGTTACAAGAGCTATGTACAAGGAAGTGCTTGAAGGGAGGGGTGTTGACGGACCTAGATCCATAAAGTGTGTGCTTCTTGATTCGAGACCAGTCGGGAAAGAAAAACTGGAAACTATCTACAAAACTTTTGTCGAAAATGCTATCAAGTTTCAAGGTATTGATCCGTTAGAAGAACCAGTGCCTGTCTTTCCGGCTTTCCACTATTCCATGGGTGGTATAGATATTGTTGATCCACTAAGAACAAACACTAATGTCCAGGGCATATTCTCAGCGGGTGAGGCAGCTAATGAGGGGCTACATGGAGCAAACAGGCTGGGCTCGAACTCTTTGTCATCGTGTTTAGTTACTGGGAAATGGGCCGGCAGAAGTGCCATTGCTTACATCAAGCAAGTCATGGATAACAATGGAAAAGATTCACTCACTGAAAGAGCAGGAGAATTAGAAAATAATTTTTACAAGCTCGTTAAAAATGAACATGGCGATTCTAATGTATACGACGTAAGAAAAAAAATGCAAAAAAACATGGAAACGAATGTTGGGGTGTTCCGAAATGAGGGTTCACTTAATCTGGCAGCTACTGCAATCAGAGAATTAGGTGATGAGATAAAAAATATTACAGTAAACGACAAATCGGCTACCTATAACCTCGAATGGATAAATGTTCAAGAGGTTAAGAATATGCTAGATTTGGCATTGGTCATTGTTAATTCAGCAAAATTCAGGAAGGAGAGCCGAGGTTCCCATTTCAGAACCGATTACCCACAAAGAGATGATAAGAACTTTCTGGTTCATTCACTTGCCCAGTTTAAGAATAACACAGCTGATATTTCTAAGAGACCTGTGAAAATAACAAAATGGAAACCTGAAGAGAGGAAGTATTGAGGGTTTAATATGAATAATTTTAGCGAAGAACTAAGAGTCAAAGTCAGGATTTTAAAACATGAAAACAACCTTAAAAATGAATACAGGGAGTATTCAATACTTGCTGATAGATTCACAACCGTACTCGATGCGCTTCTGGAAATAAGAGAAAACCAGGATAGCACGATTCAGTTGAGATACTCGTGCCGAATGGCCATGTGCGGATCTTGTGGAATGAAAATAAATGGGAAACCGAAACTGGCTTGTCAGACTATGATATCAAAGATAGGAAACCAAGTAACTATAGAGCCAATGGAACACGTTCCAATCGTAAGAGACCTTGTTCCCGACCTAGATAATTTCTTTCTAAAATATAGAAGTGTAAAACCATATCTTATTGAAAAAGATAGAAATATACAAGATAACCCCAACTCAATGAATGTACAGTATCCATACCAGGTAGAAAGATATCTCTCTTCGAATTACTGCATCCAGTGTGGACTATGTTATTCCGCTTGTCCGATAGTTGGAAGCGATGGACGTTACGTGGGTCCAGCAGCGCTGAATGCTGCATTCAGGTATTCTGCGGATAGCAGAGATTTTGGAATGAAACAGAGATTGGAGATAGTCAGCGGAAATGAAGGCACGTCAAGGTGTCACTTTGTGGGAGAATGCACTGAAGTCTGTCCCAAAGAGGTTAATCCATCATACTCAATACAAAAATTAAGAAGAGGCTTTGTAAAAACCGAAATCAGAAAGTTGCTGAGGAAAGAATAAATGTACAAAGAGAGTAATGACACTTCAAGAAAAGGCGCGATTGAGTGGATTCGCTTTTATAAGAAAGGGACCGGATATTTCGCCTTCGCCATGCATAGGTTCAGCGGGCTTGTAATCGTGTTCTATCTTTACCTACATCTGTTCGTTCTATCCAATCTGCTGAAAGGCCCTTCAACATATAATAGTGTATTAACATCAATTACTTATGGCCCTTACGATAGTTTCCTGCTTTTAGATGTGTTGCTAGCGTTGGTCATTTTCTATCACGGCGCTAATGGAACTAGGCTTGCACTGAATGAAATAGGAATCGGACTGAAAAATCATAAGGTTATGTTCTATGTATTCGAGAGTGTTGCAATGGCGGTTTTAGGCTTGTTTCTTTATTATGCATATATGTTCATAGGGGTCGCATAGTATGGCTGAAATGGAAATAAATTCCGATCTTAACAAAAACCCAATGGGATCTCTTTCCAGAATTGTACAGGCTGCGTCAGGACTATTTCTCATATTTTTTGTTGGTGTCCATCTTTATGTTGCTCACATTGATTTTGGCCACCCCATTCAATTTTTTGCACAAGTCATTCAAAATATGCACAATCCTTGGTGGCTTACCTTTTTCATAGCTTTTGTTTGGGTGATAAGCTACCACGCTGTAAATGGGCTGGGAGCTGTAATAAAAGATGTAACTATGACAAGAAGGGCTAAATCATACGTGAATATATTCCTTTTAGTTCTGTTTATATTAACTGGTATATATGGAACAATTCTTGCGATCCTTGTGTCAGGAATCAACTAAAAATAGCGAATTTTATTAGATTGTTTGAATACAATTTATCATTCAAAATGCAGGATTTAATGACGCAAAAAATCTAGAATTATGGAAATTAGATAACGAAGAATCGAAGTGGGAGTGGCGTAGGTTCCATTTACACGTACTTCAGGATACTATCTCGAGAGATATGGGAAATGACTAAGGAAACATTATTGTTCACTAGAATGGACAATTGATCCCATAGCCAGCCATTACTTCTCTTAATTCGCTGATAGTTTTATCATTTATATCGTATCCATCTGCCATATTCTTTTCCCGCCTTTGTCTACTCTTATCTCCTGGAACTGTTATGTTACTAAAGCCAGGAGCTTTCTTTGAATTCTTGATTTCATCAATGAAGTCAGATACCTCTCTCTTAAAAAAATCAGCACTAACAAATGCCTCTGGATCAATCGCGATTACGAGATCTCCCTTTGTACAGAACTCTGT